>NZ_AUTI01000201.1:0-14854 GCF_000497995.1 Pseudoalteromonas sp. TB25 | reverse complement strand
ATGGCTGTTAGCATAGTTTTTGTTGATTCAAGCGTGGCATTTACAGCTACTTTACCCGTACTGGTTTTTACAAAATCAGCACCGCCTTCAATTGCAAGCTCCGTGGCTTGAGTAATAAGCGCGTCGGTTTTTAGCTCGCCGCTTTCTATTATTACTTTAAGTTGCGCGCGCGACCCACATGCTTTTTTACTTTCGCTTACATAGTTAACTACAGTTTGAGCATCGCCCGCGATTAACTTTTTATAAGGAATAACCAAATCAATTTCGTCAGCGCCGCGCTCTATTGCAATAAGTGTTTCGTTAATTACATCACTCAGTGGTGCATCACCTGTTGGAAAGTTAGTAACTGTTGCGACTTTAACATGGTTAAGCTCACGCGCTGCGAGTGCTATTTTTGCATCATCAACAAAATCGCTATAAACACATACAGCGGCAGGCGTGCCTAAGGTAGGATTTATGCTATCAACAAGTGCTTGAATGCTTTTGGTGGTATCGCTGGTGTTTAAGCTTGTTAAATCCATCAGTGCGACTGCTAATGCGGCATCTTTTTGGTGTTGTGTCATTAGAGCTCCGTTGCTTATGTAATACCAATTTTATTAAAAACATGATCATTTTAGCGTATTAAATAACGCACTAACTAGGTTAAAAACTATTTATATAGAACAACTATGTATCATAATTTTAGCCTTGTTATTGAGCTATTTTCTCGTCGCTATAATAGATCACTAATTTAATGCAATTGGTATAAGTACAAAATTTGATATGCCTCCATATTAACAAATTAAACCAAACTCGCTATAGCTCATAACCAAACACTATAAGCTGGTTATTTTACTTGTAACTCGGCGCAATCCCTTGTTAACTAGCTCTTAGGCCTAAAAAGCCCACCTATTATAACTTTTGGTTATATCAACTTGGTTTTAATTATTTTTTACTTATTGATAGCCGCTATATTCTGCATATCAGAATAAAGCGTTTTCTTATATTTGAATTTGTTTAGGGGTCTTATTAACGTGCAGTATTTACCTATCTTTACCAAACTCGACAACAAACCAGTATTGGTTGTTGGCGGTGGAGAGGTCGCTTTACGCAAATGTCGCGCGTTTTTAAAAGCGAGAGCAAGCGTTACTTTAGTAGCACCTTGGTTTTGCGACGAACTAAAAGAGCATGCACATAATAATGAAGTAACGCTTATTGATGCTTATTTTGATGAATCGCACCTTGATGGCAAAATGCTTGTTATTGCAGCAACCGACCGCGATGAAGTAAACAACAACGTATTTGAACTTGCCAATGCCCGCAATGTGTTTGTAAACGTGGTTGATGACCAACCTAAATGTACGTTTATATTCCCATCCATTGTTGACCGTGACCCAATTACGATTGCTATATCAAGTGCTGGCACAGCGCCCGTACTTGCACGTCGCTTACGCGAAAAGCTCGAAACACTTATTCCACATCATATTGGCCCACTTGCAACACTTGTCGGTGGCTTTAGAGACAAAGTAAAAAAACGCTTTAAGCATTTTTCAGACCGCCGCCAATTTTGGGAAGGCGTGTTCGACTCATCTGTCGTGAGTAAAGTACAAACCGGCGATACCCAAGCCGCACAGCAGCAACTAGAGCAAATGCTCGATGCGAAAGCAGAACCTGAAGGCGAAGTATATGTAGTAGGTGCAGGTCCTGGCGATCCAGAGCTTTTAACACTTAAAGCACTGCAACTTATGCAACAAGCCGACGTCGTCGTTTATGACTTTTTAGTCTCTGACGAAATTATGGAATTAGTGCGCCGTGATGCTGACCTTATTTGTGTAGGTAAACGCTTAGGCGATCATAGTGTTGTTCAAGAAGATACCAACCAAATGCTGGTCGACCTTGCTAAACAAGGCAAAAAAGTGTGCCGCATTAAAGGTGGTGACCCGTTTATTTATGGCCGTGGTGGCGAAGAAGTACAAGTACTGGCTGCTAACAACGTAAATTATCAAATTGTACCAGGTATTACAGCCGCTGCAGGTTGTAGTGCTTACGCGGGTATTCCGCTAACGCATCGTGACCATGCACAAGCCATTCAATTTGTAACTGGCCACTGTAAAAAAGACGGTCAAGAACTTGATTGGCAATCGCTGGCAAAAGCAAATCAAACGCTGGCTATTTACATGGGCGTAATTAAATCGCCGCACATACAAAGCGAGCTTTTAAAACATGGCCGCAAAGCCGACACCCCTGTTGCCATTATCGAAAACGGTACACGTAAAAATCAGCGTGTAGTAACAGGCCAATTAGGCGAACTTGCCGACTTAATTGAACGCAACAGCATTATATCGCCTGCACTACTCATTATTGGCGAAGTAGCCGCCCTGCACTCGCAACTAGCGTGGTTTGGGAAAAACGAGCAAACAAGCAGCTTTGCACAGCCGCTAACAGATGTATCAAATACATAACCGAATTTTAAATTTGTAACTTTTAATCATTTTAGTAGGACGACTAACAATGGCTTTAACTCACCTTCAGCAACTTGAAGCTGAAAGTATCAAAATCATGCGCGAAGTCGCCGCTGAGTTTGAGAACCCAGTAATGCTTTACTCTATTGGTAAAGATTCGTCGGTACTTTTGCACTTAGCGCGTAAAGCATTTTACCCTGCAAAAATTCCGTTTCCGTTATTACACGTAGACACCAACTGGAAGTTTCGTGAAATGATAGAGTTTCGCGACCGTATAGCTAAAGAATATGGCTTTGATCTACTGGTACACAAAAATCCAGAAGGCATTGAAATGGGTGTAGGCCCGTTTACGCATGGCTCGGGTAAACATACCGACATAATGAAAACCCAAGGCTTAAAACAAGCGCTAGATAAATACGGCTTTGATGCTGCATTTGGTGGCGCACGCCGCGACGAAGAAAAGTCACGCGCAAAGGAGCGTGTTTATTCGTTCCGCGACAAACACCACCGTTGGGACCCTAAAAACCAACGCCCAGAGCTTTGGAATACCTACAACAGCCAAGTTAATCCGGGTGAGAGCATTCGTGTTTTCCCATTATCTAACTGGACTGAGCTTGATATTTGGCAATACATTTATCAAGAAAACATCGAAATGGTGCCATTGTACCTAGCTAAAGATCGCCCAGTAGTTGAGCGCGACGGTACTTTGATTATGGTTGACGATGAGCGTATGCCTCTTAATGAAGGTGAAGTACCGCAAATGAAATCTGTACGTTTTCGTACATTAGGCTGCTACCCACTTACCGGTGCAGTTGAATCAACAGCCAGTACTTTAACCGAAATCATCGAAGAAATGCTGCTATCTACGTCATCTGAACGTGAAGGTCGTGTTATTGACCATGATTCAGCCGGCTCAATGGAGAAGAAAAAACGTGAGGGGTATTTTTAATGTCTAGCCAAAATAACGATACATTTAACGAAGTAAAAGAAATAGGCATAGACGCCTACCTAGCACGCCAACAAGACAAAAGCTTATTACGCATGCTTACTTGTGGCAGCGTAGATGACGGTAAATCAACACTGATTGGCCGCCTACTGCACGACAGCCACCAAATTTATGAAGATCAGCTAGCAGCCCTTCATAAAGATAACGAAAAAGTAGGTAATGCAGGTGAAGATCTTGACCTTGCTTTATTAGTTGATGGCCTACAAGCTGAGCGTGAACAAGGCATTACGATTGACGTAGCGTACCGTTACTTTTCAACGGCTAAGCGTAAATTTATTATTGCCGACACGCCTGGGCACGAGCAATACACGCGCAACATGGTAACTGGTGCATCAACAAGCGATGTCGCCATTATTTTGGTTGATGCGCGTTACGGCGTACAAGTACAAACTAAGCGCCATAGCTTTATTTGTGACTCGCTGGGCATTAAGCAGTTTGTTGTTGCCGTTAATAAAATGGATATCGTTGATTTTGACGAAACCGTGTATGAAAAAATTAAGGCCGATTACCTTAAATTTGCTGAGCAACTTAACGTATCAAACATTAAGTTTGTGCCTATGTCAGCGCTTAAAGGCGACAACATAGTAACACGCTCTGCACATACACCGTATTACACCGACAAGCCGCTACTAGAGTTACTAGAAGATTCGCCAGCAGCCGAAACAGATACAGGCTTTGAAGCGCGCCTACCGGTGCAATATGTCGTGCGTCCTAACTTAAACTTCCGTGGTTTTCAGGGCACACTGACATCGGGCAAGATGCACGTAGGCGATGCTATAAAAGTATTACCGTCGGGTAAAACATCAAGCATTAAAGAAATTGTTACCTTTGATGGCAACTTGGACAGCGCCGAAGCAGGCCAAGCAATTACCGTTACCCTAAATAACGAGATTGATATTAGCCGAGGTGATGTAATCGTGCCTGCAAACTCAACGGCCGCTGTTACTAACCAGCTGCAAGCTAAAATTGTGTGGATGCATGAATCGCCATTAGTGTTAGGTAAAAGCTATAACCTAAAACTTGGTAGCAAAAACACCTCAGCTATTGTTAAAAAGATTGACTACACAATTGATGTAAACACGCTTGAGCACGGTACTAGCGACTCATTACAGCTAAACGAAATTGCGATTGTAACGCTTGAACTAACCGAAACTATTTTGGCAGACGAGTACCACAGCAATCACGAAACAGGCTCGTTTATCCTAATCGATCGCTTATCAAACCTAACTGTTGCTGCCGGTATGATTGAGCAAGTACTGCAAAGCCAAACAAAGCAAAGTAACTTTAGCGAATTTGAAGTTGAATTTAACAGCTTAGTACGCAAGCACTTCCCGCATTGGCAAGCGCTTGATATTTCTAAGTTATAAGTTAACTTTAGCCTGTTAGGAATTTAAAAGCATGGTAGAACAGCTCGTTTTAACAGGCATTATGCTTACCTTAGTCGGGTGCCTTTTTGGCACCCGTATTAATCCAGCATGGTTATTTGTAAGCGCTATTGGCACCAGCTACTTAGCAGGGCTAATCGATCTTGAAAGTATGTTAGTTAACTACGCTAACCCGTCGCTTATCACTTTAGTACTATTGGTGTTAGTGTCGACCGCAATAGAAAAAACCACCCTAATTCAAAAGTTAGCGCAATCGCTATCTAAAGGTAGTTTAGTAAAATCGGTAACAAAATTGGGGTTATCAACCGCCTTTTTATCGTCGTTTACTAACAATACCGCCGTTGTTGCATCGCTTATTACAGCGATAAAAGACAATCCTAATCACTCCCCTTCAAAGCTATTATTACCGCTGTCGTACACTGCTATTTTGGGCGGCACTATTACGCTTATTGGTACATCAACCAACTTAATCGTTAATGGCTTTGCAGTAGATGCGGGCATGGAACCGCTGGGCTTTTTTGACTTTACCTTAGTAGGTTTAGGCGCGCTAAGCGTAGGCCTAATTACCATTTTAGTAATGCTTAAATACTTACCCGACAACGGTAAAAGCGACCAAGAAGTCGTGCCTTTTTACCTAGAAGGTAAAGTACAAGCAAGCTCAAAATTAATAGGCCAAACCGTAGAAGAAAACGGCCTACGTGATTTAAAAGACTTATTCCTTGCTGAAATTATTCGCGACGGGAGCCGCATTTGCGCAGTCACTCCACAGCAAGTTATTCAAAAAGACGACGTGCTGCTGTTTGTAGGTGATATAAAATCGGTGCCATTACTTACCCGTTTCGACGGTTTAAAAGTAGTGCACGAGAATCATCAAAAAGACATAGAACACTTAGTAGAAGTAGTTGTAAGTCAATCTTCAAAATTTATTGGTAAAACCGTAAAAGAAGCCCGCTTTAGAGAGCAGTTTCATGCTGCTGTTATTGCTATTCGCCGTGGACACGACCGCTTACAGGGCGGCCTTGGGCAAGTGCAATTACAAGCTGGCGACTCACTTATACTCGCACCAGGCAAAAACTTTTACACTTTGCCTAATTTAAAGCGCGAATTTGTGTATATTTCAGGGTTTGACTTACAAGCCCACCTTGCACCTAAGCAATCAAATATTGTGCTACTAAGCTTTGCCGCAGTACTGGGTTTAAGCATTATTGGCATAGTGCCGCTGGTTAAAGGCTTATTAGTATTACTGATTGGCTTAATGCTCAGCGGCACCATAAAACTTAACGAAGTAAAACGCCGTTTTCCTATCGAGTTACTCGTAGTTGTAGGTAGCGCCATTGGCCTTGCTAAATTAATGATAGGCACCGGACTTGCCGGGCAAATATCCGACGCCATGTTTATGGTACTTGGGGATTTTGGCCCGTACGGCGCGTTTATAGCTATATTTTTAATGACCGTATTATTTACCGAGCTTATAACTAACAACGCAGCAGCTGCCTTGTCGTTCCCTGTTGCTTACTCGCTCGCGGTTGGTTTTAATGTAGACCCACTACCGTTTATTATGGCGGTTGCCTTTGGCGCATCAGCCAGCTTTATATCGCCATTTGGGTATCAAACTAACCTAATGGTTTATAGCGCGGGTAACTATCGCTTAAAAGATTACATAGTGATGGGCTTACCCCTTTCTATTATTTATTCAATCACGGTATTAACCCTGATCCCGCTGGTATTTCCGTTTTAATACCTGCGCTCACAGCATAAGAGACTCTCACTATGGATGAAAATATAGTTTGGCATAACTACGCAACTACAAAAGCACAGCGTAGTGAGCAAAAAAAACATAAGCCCGCTATTTTATGGTTTACCGGCTTTTCAGGCTCTGGCAAAAGCACCGTAGCAAACGCACTAGAAGCGGCGCTTAATCAGCAAGGTACGCACACTTACCTGCTCGATGGCGACAACGTACGCCACGGTTTGTGTAAAGATCTAGGCTTTAGCGACGAAGACCGCATTGAAAACATACGCCGCGTAGGCGAAACCGCAAAACTAATGACCGACGCTGGCTTGTTAGTACTTACTGCGTTTATATCGCCTTTTAGAGCAGAACGCGACATGGTGCGCAACTTAGTAGACGAAGGCGAATTTATCGAAGTATTTATCGATACCCCACTGGATGTATGCGAAAGCCGCGATCCAAAAGGCTTATACAAAAAAGCCCGCGCTGGAGAGATAAAACACTTCACTGGTATCGATTCAAGCTACGAAGTGCCAAACAATCCAGAAATAATTTTAGATACAAGTAAAAACACCCTAGACCAATCGGTTACACAACTGATAACGTATCTAAAACAAAAGCACATAATATAGGTTAACCCCATGAATCAAACCGAACTGCTAGAAGAAACCCTCATCCTTGCCCGCAAAGCAGGCCAAGCGATAATGGGAATTTACGAAAAGGATTTTAACGTTGAGTACAAAGCCGATGAAAGCCCCGTAACCGACGCCGATTTAGCAGCTCATAAACTGATTGTGGTAGGGCTTCAACAGCTCACACCTGATATTCCAATACTCAGTGAAGAAAACGCCGACATAAGCTGGGATGTACGCCAAACGTGGAAAAGCTACTGGTTAGTTGACCCAATCGACGGCACTAAAGAATTTATCAAAAAGAACGGTGAATTTACCGTAAACATCGCCCTAATTAAAAACGGCATTCCTATTTTAGCCGTAGTAGATGCACCTGCCCTTGGCGTATCGTACTTAGCCGCCGAAGCCATTGGCGCATTTAAAGATAAAGGCGATGAGCGAATTGAGCTTAAGGTAACTACCAAACCTAACAAAGGGTTAATTCGAGTTGTAGGCAGTCGCTCTCACCCATCACCCGATTTAGCCGAGTTTGTAAAACGCTTTGACGAGGTTGAAATGGTGTCAAAAGGCAGCTCACTAAAGCTGTGTTTAGTCGCTGAGGGCAGCGCCGATATTTACCCGCGCTTAGGCCCAACTTGTGAATGGGATACAGGCGCAGGCCACGCCATCGCCGAAATAGCCGGTGCAAAAGTGACCCAACTTGATGGCAGCCCGCTTATTTATAACACCAAAGATGAATACTTAAACCCGTATTTTATTGTGAGTGCGATAGAAGAGTAAGGGTAGTTTTTAGTGGTTAGCTATCAGTTGTCAGCAAGACAAGTGGTAGCTTTAACTCTTTGATGTTACCAGTTGATGTCTAGCAAACGGTGAAAAAACATGCCTAATTTATTACTTGCTAGGTTTTAAGTACATCACACTACCTTTAAATACATCAAATAACTCACAATGAAACTTTTGAAGACTATCAATTAGCTCCTCAATTTCCCTTAGATTACGAGTAAACTCGGGATTTGATTCTTGCGTACCAGGTAATGAATTAATTTGCATTAAGTTTAGCCAGGCTGATGCATCAGAGTCTACTTGAAATAACCAATCGGTCACAATACCGTCAAAATAAAAATCAGCTAGGGCGAGTGCCTCTTGAAGCTCTTCGTATAACTTATCATCGACCACACGATTTATATCAACGCTACGCAAAAACCTTTTAACAACTATATAAATATGCAGTTTATTTGAGTTACTTTCACGCTTCTCTTTATCAACATTAAGCTTCCACTGCTGGTATGCAATAAAGCCGAAAAGATATCAATAACTTGCTTAGCTGTACTTAACGCTTCCAATTTAAATTCCTTTTAAGTTAACCCATTTAGATCTTTTTTAAGTTTTGTAAGTCAAAAAAGAAAGTCCTATCCCTATTTATCTACAACCCTAACGATTTTGCTGGGCGATAAAAGCAAGCGAGTGCTGATTGAATAAGTCAGGACGTTCTACATTGCAGACATGGCCGCAATGGTGAATAGTTTGCAGTACGCTATTTTTATGGCGCTTTACCATTTCTTTAACAGGGCCAAGGAACATATGATCTTCCTTACCCATAATGTACAGAATGGGAATATCAATGTCTTTTTCTTTGAAGTATTGCATTAAAGGATTTACGTCCATGGCTAATTTAAACCATTTTATAAACTCTTTTTGGCACAAGCGTTTTGCTTCACGAACAAACAAAAGTCGAGATTCTTTATGGCGCTTTTTCGGCATCATAATAAAAGCAAATAAACGATACAGCCACATATAAGGCAAGAAGTGTTTAAAAGTATTACCTAAATAAACCAATGTATTACTGCGCGTATTAAAACGAGTAACCGCTCCACCTAGCACCATGCTAGAAACATATTGCGGCGCAATTTCAGCAATATTTCGAATGAGTATTGTGCCCAATGAAATACCAACAAAGTGTGCGCTGGTGATATTGTTATGATCTAACACATCGATAATGTCTCTAGAGACATTATTAAATGAATAATTATTATCAACAAAGTTTTGTACTAAGTTATTCGATTTACCGTGACCACGAAGATCTAGCAACAACACATTATATTCTTTTTTATAGGCCTTAAGCTGACGAAACCAAATTGCCGAGCTACCACCTGCTCCATGGACAAATACAACCCATGTTTTACTGGTTTCGTGCGCAAAAGTAGTATGGAAGAGAATCTCTTTGCTCATTGCAGTTAGTGGCCTATTTACTTCGTTTGGCATATTCAATTACAGGAAGTATAACGGAGTTTAATAAAAATCTCTTATGAAGTTCAGATCAATGGCTTCTACTTAACAGCTTTTCGGTGCAGATTCTGATTTTTAAATGAAAACCAATAAAAATGACCTTCCCCTATTTTTACGTTATGAAAACCGCCTACCTCGGCTTTGCTGCTCGCGTGACACTATAGCGTGTTGGGTTTCGCTGCGCTCTAATCAACCTACTTTAAAATTATAATGTGGTGCTGCCGCTTAAGGGTTTGCTCACTTTTACACCGCTGTTTCGTATTCATGACACTTACCCTTCAATTTGGTCTAATTAATTAGTCTACAAATCCTCTCAAAACATGAAATTTTTAGCTAAAAACTATATTCTTGCGCGCGATTATTATTTAAATAATGGATAAACACACACATGACAACATCTCAAGATGCAACGCTTTCAAATGCATCAACAACAGGTGCACACACACCTTCAAACACACCCACTTCTAAATGGAATCTGCACGATACGCAGTGGACTTTAAGCCTTTTTGGTACCGCCGTNTGGCGGTTTTTGGCCGTTAATTATTTTGGCATGCTTAGCATTTCCAATGACCTTTTGTGCACACCGTGGATTAGCGCGTTTTGTACTTTCATCAAAAAATAAAGATGCCGATTTTACCGATGTAGTTGAAGAACACTTTGGTGTGACTGCGGGGCGGTTAATTTCTTTATTGTACTTTTTATCTATATTCCCAATTTTGCTTATTTACGGTGTGGGCTTAACCAATACCGTTGATAGCTTTATGGTTAATCAAATGGGGATGGAATCACCTTCTCGCGTGTTGCTTTCGGGTGTATTAGTTGCAGGTATGATTAGCTTAATGATGGGCGGAGAGCGCTTAATGCTGCGTGCCTTTGCTATTTTAGTTTATCCGCTTGTGGGTATATTGTTCTTTTTATCACTTTATTTAATCCCTAGCTGGCAAATGCCAGATATGACACTGCCTGAAATGGGCAGCTTTGGAAAAACGTTGTGGTTATCGATTCCTATTATTGTGTTTTCGTTTAGCCACGCAGCGGCTATCTCAAGCTTTGTAAACGTGCAACGCGGTCACTACGGTGAACAAGCTACACATAAGTCTGAGGCGATTTTAAAGCGCACTAGCTTACTACTTATTACCTTTGTACTGTTATTTGTGTTCTCTTGCGTGCTGTCGCTTACAGGCGAGCAAATGGCAGCGGCTAAAGCCGCTAACGTATCGGTTTTATCCTACCTTGCTAATATTACTGATAACTCGTTTATTGCCACACTTGGGCCGCTTGTTGCCTTTATTGCTATTACATCGTCGTTTTTGGGTCACTTTTTAGGGGCACGTGAGAGCTTTACGGGTTTAGTAACTAAACAAACAAGCTTAAGCGTAAAAGCGGCTGATAAAATTGGTGTGTTAATTATGTTTTTAGCTATTTGGTTTTGCGCTGTTAAAAACCCAAGTATTTTAGACATGATGGATCAGTTATCGGGCCCTATCATCGCGATGATTTTATTCATCATGCCAATGATTGCAGTTTATAAAGTGCCTGCACTTCATAAATACCGCAACCGTTTAAGCACGCTATTTATATTAGCGGTTGGCTCACTTGCTGTATTTGCACTTATTTACAGCATGATTAATTAATACGCTATATATTCAAAAGCCCAGCTAAGTTAATTAGCTGGGCTTTTTTAGGCATAAAAAAATGGCGCTCACTGAGCGCCATTTTTAATTTAATTCGTTGCTATTATTCTGTATCTGGCAGGTTACGGCCATAGAATATTTCTTGCATTTCGCGAGTCAGCTTAGAGCGGATCTCGTCTTCTTCTTCATCCGATAACTCATCAGTAGAAAGGCCGAATAAATAGGTATTTAAGTCGGTTTCTTTTAACATCATTTTAGTATGGAACAGGTTTTCTTGATACACGTTTACGTCCATCATTTGGTACGCTTCTTTTGTATCTTCTGTCATGAAGTTTTGAATCGAGCTAATAGCATGATCAATGTAGTGCTTAACACCGTTTATGTCGCGGGTAAAACCACGAACGCGGTAGTCTATTGTTACTACGTCTGACTCAAGGCTATGAATTAAGAAGTTTAACGCTTTAAGTGGCGAAATAATGCCACAGGTAGATACTTCAATATCAGCACGGAATGTACAAATACCATCATCAGGGTGAGCTTCTGGGTATGTGTGTACACAAATATGGCTTTTATCTAGGTGTGCAACAACTGAATCAGGTAATGGGCCTGGTGCTTCGTCAGCATCGTAATTTTGCTGCTCTTCTACTGGTTCTTCTGAAACCAAAATAGTTACACTTGCGCCTTGCGGTTCATAATCTTGGCGCGCTACATTTAAAATGTTAGCACCAATAATATCAACAACTTCACCTAAAATATCGGTTAGTCTATCTGCACTGTACTGCTCATCGATATATTCAATATATTCTTTACGTTGTTGCTCGGTCTTTGCGTAACAAATATCATAAATACTAAAGCTTAAACTTTTGGTTAAATTGTTAAAGCCATGAAGTTTAAGTTTATCGAAGGGTTTGTTCATAATAAACCAACCTATAAATTAGTGGGTTCTGCACCTGCAGAATGAAAAGTTCGCGGATTTTATACGAATTTTCCTCGTGGAAAAAGCGTTATTTTGCTTGATCTTGCACAACTTCGTGGCTATGCGTAATTTCTACTGTTTTATCAAGCATTAATGCAACCGAGCAATACTTTTCAGCAGAGAGTGAAACTGCACGTGCAAGGTGCTTTTCAGACACATTATTGCCTTTAACAACAAAGTGTAAGTTGATTTTGGTAAACACGCGCGGTGCTGTTTCGGCGCGTTCTGCACTGAGTTGCACTTGTACGTCTGAAAAATCTTGTTTAGCTTTTTTTAAAATACTAACCACATCAACTGATGAGCAACAGCCAACTGACATTAAAACCATTTCCATTGGGCTTGGTGCTGCGCTATCGCTACCGCCATCAAACACAACATTGTGGTTAGAATTAGAACGGCCAATAAACGTATCGCCTTCAACCCATTTTACATTTGCTTGCATTGTTATATCTCAAAAAAATATTTTCTTGATTGTAAGCAACTTAGCCGTAGTTGCAAATGAAAATGCAACGCAGGGCTATAAAATGGCTAAGATTGTTGTGCTAATGCGCTATCAAAGAGGTTTTTCACTAAACCTGCAAATTCATCTATAAAGGCATGCTGTTCAACCGTGACAGGCTGTGAGGTGATGCTGCTGAGGACTTCTTCTAAATCGTAAACTATGCCATCAACTTCACGTACAATTTGACTACGCTGCTCTGTGTTGAGGTCTGTGTGCTGCTCGCAAATAAGCATTACATTTTGTGCAATGACGTCTTCGATTAATTCCATTACTGTTGGAGCGCCTGGTTTTATTTCGCCTGGCTTCTCAAACAATGCTAAATTTTGAGTTAGATACATGATCAAATCATCGTACCCTTGCCTATCTAAAACCATTATGCGAACCACCTAAATATATTTAATTATGCTGATTTAAGCAGAAAGAGTCGATAATTACTAGCCTTGTACGATAGCAATACAAAAAAAGCAGCCGAAGCTGCTTTTATAATGATTAAGTAGTATTACTGCTTAATCTATTTTTAAGCCTGGGCTTAGTGTTGCTGGCATCGCTACTTTTTCAAGCTCTACTGAAGCAACTGGGTATGCACAGTAATCAGCTGCGTAATACGCGCTTGCTCTGTGATTGCCCGATGCGCCAATACCACCAAATGGTGCTGCGCTTGACGCGCCAGTAATTGGGCGGTTCCAGTTAACAATACCAGCGCGAATACGACGTAAAAAATGGTCGTAATCTGCTGCACTATCACTTAATAAACCAGCCGATAAACCAAAGGTTGTATCGTTTGCTTTATCAATGGCTTGGTCAAAGTCGTCAAAGCGGAATACTTTTAAAAGTGGTCCAAAATGCTCTTCATCTGGGAAGTCACTAATATTTGTACACTCAATAATACCTGGTGTTACAAAGCCAGTATTAGCTGTGTGCTCAAGCTCTACTAATACTTGAGCGCCAAGCTCAACAAGCTCGTTTTGCGCTTTAACCATGCCCGCTGCTGCCGCTGATGAGATCATAGAGCCCATAAATGGCTGGTCTGCATCATCGTAGTTACCTACTTTAATCGCTTTAGTTGCAGTGATAAGGCGCTCTAAAATTGCATCGCCTTTGCTACCTTTAGGTAAAAACAGTTTACGTGCACATGTACAACGCTGGCCGCTTGAGATAAACGCTGATTGAATAATATCGTGAACAACCGCTTTAGTGTCTTCAACGTCAGTAATAATAAGTGGATTATTACCACCCATTTCTAGCGCTAAAATTTTACCCGGTTGACCCGCAAACTGTTCATGTAAAATATGACCAGTACGCGAAGAACCCGTAAAGAACAAGCCATCAATCCCTTTGTGAGCAGCAAGGGCTTTACCCGTTTCTACTTCACCTTGAACGAGGTTGATTACACCGGCTGGTAAGCCTGCTTTTTCCCACAGTTTAAGCGTAAGCTCGGCAACTTTAGGAGTCAGTTCAGACGGTTTAAATACCACTGTGTTACCTGCTAAAAGCGCTGGCACAATGTGTCCATTAGGTAAGTGACCCGGAAAGTTATACGGACCAAATACGGCTACAACCCCATGTGGCTTATGACGAATCATCGCGCGGCCAAGTGGCATTGCGTTTTCTACGTCGCCAGTGCGCTCTAAAAATGCTTTTTCAGAAATGGCAATTTTACCAACCATAGCACCCGCTTCTGTGCGCGTTTCCCACAGTGGCTTACCTGTTTCTTGTGCGATAGTAATAGCGAGCTCTTCGCTGTTTTCTTTTAATTGCGCTGCGAATGCTTTAATTATTTCTAAACGCTCAGTAAAGCTTTTATCAGCCCATGCATAAAACGCTTCGCGCGCTGCATTTACTGCGGTGTCTACTTGCGCCGCAGTTGCTGATGATGCCTGCCAAATAACGTCGTTATTTGCAGGGTTTACTGAATTAAATTCTGTGCCTTGGCCTTGTGACCATTGACCATTAATAAATTGTGCAGGATGAGTCATATACTTTCTCCTAAATTAAATCGTGGTTGCACTAACAATATCGCCAGTTTGCAAATGCAATGCATCTGCTACTTCTTGCGATAAAATAAGGCTTTTTGCGCGCTCGTCAAATGTCATTGGTGCAACGGTTGCTCTAAAATCTTCAAGCTTTTCGTTAGCTAGTAACACCATGGTGTCGCCAGTCATTTCGCCAATTTCAACGTTAAAGTTATTTGCATTACGAATCGTCGCAATGTTATCTACTTTTGCTTCAACCGTTGGGCCGCCGTCAAAAATGTCTACGT
>NZ_AUTI01000200.1:0-7265 GCF_000497995.1 Pseudoalteromonas sp. TB25 | reverse complement strand
CCTGAAGTTAAATCAGAAAAAATTGCTACGCCAGCTAAACCTGAAACTACAAAAGAGCCAGAGATTGAGCCTGTCGTCATCAACGAAGTAACTCAAAATAATAAACCAGTTGAGAGCAGCGTAGAGGCAAATGAAGAGCCTTTAGAGCCTACGAACACTACACAAAATGCTGATATTGAACATACACCACCGCAAATTTTAGATGAGCAAAACAACGTAGTTACACCATCGCAAACAAGAGAAATTGAGCCTGCACAAATAGAGCCAGCAGATACTTTAGGGCAAACAAGTACCGCTACATTTAACGAAGTAAAACAAAAACCAGAGCCTAATACAGCCGAGTTTGAAGCCGCCGCCAAAACAACCTTAGAGCGTATTAAAAATGCCAGCAGCTTTAATGAGCCAGAAGTACGCGACTTTGATCCAGATGCAAAGCCTGTAAAAAAACAACGTAAGCACCATACTGCTCATATAACGGAGCCTGCGCCAATAGAAGCCGAACATAACACTGTAGAGCCGGTTATTAGTACTCCTGAGCCAGTAACAGCGAGTGAGCCGGTTGTAGATTTACACGCACCAGAGAAAATTGCTGACGCTCAATCGACTACATATACAACAGAGCAAGACTTTAAAGAACCAGAGGTACGTACATTTAACCCAGATGCACCATTACCTGGTGAAAAGCCGATGCCTAAAAAACAAAGCTCAACACCTGAGCAAGCACAAACAACACCGCCAGTTGATGAGCCACAAAGTGAGCCTAAAAAAGCAGACAGTAACAATCCATTTGCTAACTTATCGTTAGACTCAAGCTGGGATCCTGACTCAACTGAAAAACCCAAAATAGAAGAGAAAAAACGCGCGCCTAAATCGCAAGCATTAATAGATGCAGAAGAACGCGCTAAAAACATGCAAACCAAATAGTAAGTTTTAAAGTAGCGCCTCATATTTGAGGCGCTGTTTTAGTAACTAAATAATTAACTGCTTTTTTACCGTATTACTTACACTCTTATCCCATCCTAAAATGCGCCTTAGTTATTAGAAGCTTCGCTCCTTGCGCGAGCAAGCTCAGCGCCTGGCGCAATATTCAAGCTTGAGAGTGTTTTATAAGCTTACAACTTGTTGGCGCGATGAGTGCAGAGCATACATTTAACTGGTGGTATTTTTAGACTTGAGTTTAAGGCTACGTTATCCGCAGCCATAAATTAAAGTAACTTGGTCAACAAGCCCTAATTAAAAGTCCTAGTTAACAGCCCTAGCGGTACGTTTATTTTTAAGCTTTAACCCGCCAATTAATAGCAGTGGTCCTATAAACATGGCAAGGCCATACACGCCACCGGTAACTGCGTATTCTGGTTTATTTAAAAAGCTAATAGCGATTAAAATAGCTAACGATGCATTTTGAATTCCAACCTCAATTGAAAGCGTCAGCGAATCAGTTAAATTTAATTTTGAACACTTAGCAATTAACCAACCAACAACCATTGAACCAATATTAAGCGCTATGCACGCCCAAAATACGTTGTTAAATGAGCTAACTAATAAATCGCGCTCTTTTATTACTAGTGCGGCAATCATCATAAGCATAAAAAACAACGAGAAGCGTCTAAAAAACGGCTCTGCTTTAATAGCAAAATCACTTTTAAAGTGACGTAACCAAATGCCTATAGCAACTGGCACTAAGGTAATAAAAAATAGCCCTAATGAAGTAGTTAAAATAGAAAAAGTAGCATCGTCTGCTGGGGCAAACTGACTCATAGCAAAGCCAATAATAAACGGTGTGGTTATTATACTAATTGCGGTAGAGGCAGCTGTTAAACTTACCGAAAGCGCTAAATTAGCTTTAGCAAGCTGGCTTACTACATTTGACATAGTACCACCTGGGCAGGCAGCTAATATCATTAAACCAATAGCGATAGGCGTTGGTAGGTTTAGTAAATAACACAGCCCTAATGCTAATAAAGGCATTGCTACAAGTTGGCCTATTAAACCCATGACAATGCCAAGCGGGTTTTTAAATAGACGAGTAAAATCGGTTGTTGTGAGCCCAAGACCCATACCAAACATAATAAGTGCAAGAGCGAGCGGAAGTATTACTTCGGTTAATATAGATGCATTCAAATTAGACAGCCTCGTTTGTTATTGTTTTTAATTAGAGTGTTAATTTTTAAGTTAACTGTAACGCCCCTTTACAATAACTAGAAGTATTACTTATTTAAAATAGCAGCCACGTGCTTATCTAGTTCTGGAAGTACATCTTGTTCAAACCATGGGTTCTTTTTAAGCCATATATTATTACGCGGACTCGGATGTGGAAGCACTAAATAATTTGGCCAATACTCACGCCACGATTTTACTAACTCCGTAAGTGGCATTTTTTTAGTCTCTGGTAAATGATACGCCTGCGCGTATTTACCAAGCACTATTGTCAGCTCAATATTTGGTAGTGCAGCCAATAATTGCTCGCGCCATGCAGGCGCACATTCTTTTCTCGGTGGTAAATCACCCGACTTCCCCCTACCCGAGTAGCAAAAGCCCATAGGTAAAATGGCTATATTATTAGCGTCGTAAAATTCATCACGTGTTAGCCCAAGCCATTCTCGCAGGCGGTTTCCGCTTGTATCGTTAAACGGCACACCTGTTTCGTGAACTTTGATTCCAGGTGCTTGCCCTGCAATTAAAATACGTGCGTTTGGGTTAAATTGTATAACAGGACGAGCCCCTAAAGGTAAATGAGGTTCACAGATCACGCATTTACTAACTTGCTCTATTAATTGGTGACTATTCATGTTTATTTGGCCTTAAATGCTTAATATTTATCCTAAATGGCCATTTAGGATAAATGAGTTGGTAAAAAATCGGTTTATTTTAATTAAAACGAGCGTTAGTTAGTAAAATCGTGATCTTTAAGCTCATTCGCGCTACAAGCCTTGTAAAACCTAGCGTTGCTCGGCCCATACAGCAAATTCATTGCCGCTTGGCTCTGCAAAATGAAACCGGCAACCACCCGGAAATTCAAAAATAGGTTTTAATATTGTGCCACCATGGAGTTGTACTTTTCTATACGTGGCGTGAATGTCGTTACTATAAAAAACCAATAGCGCAGCACCGTTTTGAGTTAGCGATTTAAGCGGCGCATTAAAAAAGCCACCATCGAGCCCTTGGCCACTAAACGCCGTGTATTCTGGGCCGTAGTCAGTAAACTGCCAATTAAATACACGACTAAAAAAGGCCTTAGTTGCGGGTAAGTCGCATGCAGGAAACTCAACGTAATTTAGTTTTTCGTGATCGCTCATCGTTATTCACTCTTTATTTTTACTCAGTTTATTAACCTTAAGCTTTACATAGAGCCTGTGCAATATCATTAAACAATATCAGATCAGTATTTTACTAAGTAATTAAGTAAGCATAACTTACTTAAAAATTAAATATCACAAATGAGAATAACTATCTTTTGTATTTGTAACATATATAATAGCGCCTTTGTTTTATCCTCAGCTTTAAATAAAGGGATTAATTAACTATGCAGGCACCTTTGCACAGTGCGCCATTCGATAAGGTTAACGTGATTGCGCTTATAGTAAAAAGCGTAAGCAGTTATCGAGTTTTGGTATTTTTACGTTTTTTTATTGCCATAATTGGTGGCTATGCTTTTACCTCTGCAAGCACTGCGTTATTAAGTTTTGTATTGCCAATAGCTAAACAAGACGCTGTGCTGTTTAGTGTTTCAATCAGCATTTTAATTTATGCCGTTGTATTTATTTATGCTTTTAGCGTTAAATCATTAAAAACAGTATGGATCAGTATTTTACTAAGTACAGGAGCGTTCATAGGATTGCTTGCATTACTGAAGGGTTGGGTATGAAAGACAGCTTTTTCAGATCGATGACTTGGTTGCACACTTGGGTAGGGTTACTCGTTTGTTGGTTATTATATTTAATATTTTTTGCAGGGACTCTTAGCTTTTTTAGAGACGAAATAACGTTGTGGAATCAACCAGCCATTCATAATGTGCAAGCCCAAACACAGCGTATAGAAGCGCAAAAACAACAAATAATTACCGGATTTGATTACTTAGCTAGCCATGGAGCTCACTCATCAAGCTGGCGTATTACATTACCCGAGCCGCGTATTCCTTATTTAATTTATGGTTATGCAAAACCAAAAGAGCCAGGCCAGCGCCGCAGCCGGTTTGAAAACACACAGCTAAACCCTAATACCATGCAAGAGCTTGAGCCCTTTGTAGATACTAAAGGCGGTAACTTTTTTTATCGGCTGCACTATGATTTACATTACATGGATGCAATAACCGCACGCTGGATTGTGTGCTTTGCTAGCTTTTTTATGCTGATTGCCATTATATCGGGGGTGGTTATTCATAAGCGTATTTTTAAAGATATGTTTAGCTTTAGGCGTAACAAAGGTAGCCGTACATGGTTAGATGCCCATAACTTAAGCTCTGTGCTTGCCCTTCCTTTTCATTTAATGATTACTTACACTGGTATAATTACACTTATATTTATGTTGTTTCCCTACCCTGCGCAAACGTCTTATGATGACGGCATGCGTGGCTTTTTTAACGATGTAACACCTCGCAATACCATGACCGATAAAGCCCAAGGCGAATTGCCAATGGTGCCAATACAACGCATTTTAGATCAGGTTTATACTAAGTGGCCTCATACAGATATTAC
Source organism: Pseudoalteromonas sp. TB25 (assembly GCF_000497995.1). Lineage (NCBI taxonomy): Bacteria > Pseudomonadati > Pseudomonadota > Gammaproteobacteria > Alteromonadales > Pseudoalteromonadaceae > Pseudoalteromonas > Pseudoalteromonas sp. TB25. Next base: position 2,571 of record NZ_AUTI01000200.1, on the reverse strand, counting down.
TCGCGTACAAGTTAACCAACCAAATATGGCAGCTTCAACAATTACCGTATTGGTAAGCGCAGGTAAAACACTACGTGACCAAGCACCACGCTTAATATTTAGTGGTGCTACAGGGCAAATGGTCGCTAAAACTGATGACGAGCTAACTAGCAGCAAAGCGCTTTACGAATCGCTTAATTCTATGCATACAGGGCGTTTAGCTACGTGGTTGTTGCGCTGGTTATACGTATTAGGCGGTATTGCAGGCTGTGTAATGATTGGCTCTGGCTGTATTATGTGGGCTAAGCGAATTCGCGAGCGAACTAAAAATAACGTTAAACCTTCGTTTGGTTTAAAATTAGTTGAAGGGTTAAACCTAGCCACTATTATGGGACTTCCACTGGCAACGTGTGCATTTTTTATTGCTAACAGACTACTTAGCTCAACTACCGCAGAGCGCGCCGATAAAGAAATACTCGCGTTCTTTTTAACATGGCTAGCGGTTGCTCTTTTAGCACTTATAAAGCGCGACACACTGCAATGGCGAGTTATGGCAGCTATAAATGCTGTTGCATGTTTAAGCGTACCGGTTATTAATGCCCTTACAACTAACGGTAATCTAGTTAGCTATTTGATGCACAAACAGTGGGCTTTATTTACTTTTGATGCACTGTTTTTGTTATTTAGTATATTGTTTTTTATACAAACCGAAAAATTACGTACTGCTAAAAACAACTCAAAAATAACCAGCCCTAGTCAATCTAATAACTTTAAAGGGCAAAAACCATGATTGATTTACTTGGGTTTAGCCTATGCCTGCTCAGTTTTAACTGTTTTGCGCTAGCTAAGTATAATCATTTTAAAGATGTATTTAAAAAACGCCCTACAGAACCCCAACGTAAAAAGCTGCTATTAGTTGCTTGGATCAGTATTTTACTAAGCTTGGTGCTTTGTATAGTTACTCAAGATGGATATGGTGCATTACTATTTTGCGGATTTATGAGCCTAAGTGTCTTAATTATAATGGTTTTTTATAATTTTTTAGTAGGCTACGTGAAGTGGTTTAGTGTTTTAAATAGCGTGTTAGTTGTACTAAGTGGGTTGTTTTTAGCATTAAACTAGCCTTAGTTAGTAAAAACGTGATCCGTTATTTTCTCATAGATTAGGACGTGTTGATCTTTGGTGGGTGAATTTGCAGCAGACTGTTTGGTATTTAGGCAAGGCAGAGCCTATGTAGTGTGGTTATTCCCCATAAATAGGCGATAACGCAGCATAAATACCAAACATGCGCTGCCCTTTGGGTTCTTTCTAGGGACGATTAACTCTTTGTTGCTCGGTTTTTACTTAGCCCACTAGGTTACAAACCTCGCGCCGCGATTTAATCGCCCCTAGATTGAACAGATTTCAATCCACAAAGATCAACACGCCCTAGGCAAAAAAAATGGCAAGCTATATAGCTTGCCAACAATAGGGGATATTCAGTGTTTCTAATACTTGCTGTCTCACGGCAAGTACACACAATATAACCATAATATATTTAAGTTACTTTACAGTTAGGTGACTCTTTTATTACTACTGTAAAGGGGCTTTACATTGTTTATTGCTCAACCCAAATTAGTTCATCAGTAGCAAAGCCCAACTCTTTAGCTTTAGTTAAAAAGTGTTCTTTAAGCTCTTTGCTAACCGTTGGTGTACGCGACAAAAACCACAAGTAATCTTTGTTGTAACTGGTTATAAATGCATATTGATAATCGGGTTGGTCAAGTTCAAAAATCACGTAAGCGCCATAAAATGGACCAAAAAACGAGACTTTAAAATGCCCTGTGTCGGTGCCCTCAACAAACTTGGCTAAGCCTTCGGCGTCATCCCATTTTTTATCATCCGTTAAATACCCTTTGTTAAGGACCTTTACTGTGCCGTCGTCGTTAATTGAATAAGTCGCGGTAACTTGCTCCATCCCTTCTTCGAATGAGTGATTAAGACGCGCTATTTCAAACCATTTGCCTTTATATTTTTGTATATCAAAGTTTTTAACGGGTATTATTCCCTCAGGAGGGCTGGTGCAGGCACTAAGAAAAAATAACCCTGTAATAAGTAAACCGTATTTAATAGCCTTCATGTAAGCTCCTTTTTTAATTACATAAATCGTACGTATTATCTAAATATAGATGGATATAAAGTTTGCTAGCCGATTAAAAAAATTTGCTATAGGATCATATTAATTCTAAAGCAATAAAAATGACCATAGCATGAAAATTTGGGTAGATGCAGACGCGTGTCCTGTTGTTATAAAAGAAATACTTTTTAGAGCTGCAGAGCGTATGAAAATCGAGACTATTTTAGTAGCGAATCACGCAATGCGTATTCCGCCGTCAAAATACATAAGCCGCGTTCAAGTATCGTCGGGATTTGATNTGTAGCCGACGACGAAATAGTAAAACGTGTTGAAAAAGGCGATTTAGTTATTACAGGCGATATTCCGCTAGCAAGTGAAGTAATTGATAACGGCGGGCAAGCACTCAACCCACGTGGCGAGCTTTATACCACCGAGAATATCCGCTCAATACTTAACGTGCGCGACTTTATGGATAC
>NZ_AUTI01000199.1:0-2653 GCF_000497995.1 Pseudoalteromonas sp. TB25 | reverse complement strand
GCAGCCTATAGGTGCATCGTCTCGAAACGTTGCAGATACAGATGCGCAACTAAGAATACAAACTGTTGTACTTAGAGGCGCTTTAAATAATTTGGGCATTGCGATGAAAATAGATAGCAACCAAATTCATGCTGCAAATTACAACCTGTGGGGCGAATCGCCAGATGTAATGCTTACTGCAACAGCCCAGCAAACACTTTTTAATGCTATGCCCAACTGGATGGTAATAAAAGGCTTACCGGTCATTACTGAACTTGATCAACAAACGTTTTATGAGCTTGAATACGAAATTCACCACTTTAATGGCGATATGCAAGGTAACGCTGATATTTCTGGGCTTTGGCGTTTATATTACACACACCCTGAAACAGGCCGACGCCTTATAAGTATTAATAATTTTTCGCAATTGGTCCCTATTGATGATGATGGCTATGATGGCCTGGTTTCGACACTTGAAGCAACATGGCTAAATATAAACCTAAATGTTGCAAAACAAATAGAACAAGCAAGACTTTAATCGTTAAGTGACAATATAATCACGGCGGTTTTATCATCATTGATAACCGCCTTGCCCTTTATTTTAAAGCCCAATTTTAACAACACATTCTGCGATGCCCTATTATCTGGTGATGTTATTGCACACAGTTTTGTAATTCCAAATTCATGCTTATATTGCAAAAGTGCGCTGGCCGCTTCAAAAACATAACCCTTTTTTTCAAAACCGCTTACAAGTGCAAAACCTAAATCAGGTTGCAGTAACGCGGCGCGTTTATAAAACCCAACAACGCCAACCACTACAGCATTATGCAAAGTAATAATGTAAGGCCCAAAGCCTTGGCGTACATGAGAAGCAATAAATGACTAGGGCCTGTTGACCTTTCAGGATTAAAATTTGTTCAATCTAGGGGCGATTTAATCGCGGCGTGAGGTTTATAACCTAGTGGGCTAAGTAAAAACCGAGCAACAAAGAGTTAATTGCCCCTAGGTAGAACCCTTCGGGCAGCGCATGTTTGGCATTTATGCTGTGTTATCGCCTATTTATGGGGAATAACCACACTACATAGGCTCTGCCTTGCCTAAATACCAAACATACTGCTGCAAATTTAACCTCGAAAGATAAACAGGCCCTATAATGTACGACTTGGCATCATCAAGGGTATAGATTGCTTTATCACCAATATGCTCTATGAAACTCGCCTGATTAACTAGCTTAAGTAAAATAGCTGCATCAAGCTCATTTGCATGGCGCAACAACAATCGATTTGTTTTAAATACAGCGTTCAATGTAAGCTCCTCTAAAAAACTTTGTTTTGCATGTAACTTTTTGTTGACTGAAATTAAAAAGCAGATTATTTTTGCGCCGATGTTTTTACAGGCACAACAATAGCGGTTTGCACTCCTTGCACCGTCTGGCGCCAAAGCCAACGCGTTTCACTTAAGCCGCTATTTAACATAACTGTTTATGTGTCCCTCCCTCGCGTACAAAAGCAGTGACTTGGAAGATGATTTTACAACAAACTTATCATCTTCTTTGTTTTTGTATAAGCAGTTTAAAAATTAATACTATTGTAATTTTTATACATGCTTTTAATTTTGTGAATACTTAAATGCTTGAACCTTCTGCGTTAAGTTTACTGCCACCTTTGGTGGTAGTTGTATTGGCTGTTGTATTACGCCGCCCTATTTTATCTTTACTTATTGGTGCTTTAGTTGGTTTAGTTATCGCCGATCCTGCACAGGTACTTACTAACTTTGCGAGTACATCTCTAAAAGTGATGACAGACGAAACCATCGGCTGGCTAATACTTGTATGTGGTGGCTTTGGCGCTTTAATCGCGCTATTAGTGCGCACAGGTGGCGCATCGGCTTTTGGCAAGTTAGCCCTTAAATACACTAAAGGTAAGCGTTCATCTTTGTTTATGACCTTTTGTTTGGGTGTAGTTATTTTTATTGATGACTACTTAAATGCGCTTACCGTGGGTGAAACCATGAAACGCATTACCGATAAATTTAAAGTGAGCCGTGAGATGCTTGCCTATGTTGTAGACTCTACTGCTGCACCAATTTGTGTACTTGTCCCTTTATCTACTTGGGCGGTTTTTTTTGGTGGCTTACTTGTAGATAACGGTATTGCAGAAGAAGGCAAAGGGATTGCAGTTTATATCCAAGCCATACCGTATATGTTTTATGCGTGGTTTGCAGTGCTTGTTGTTGTACTTGTTGTGCTGGGTATTATTCCTGCGATTGGTCCAATGAAAAAAGCAGAGCAAATGGCGCAAATTGAGCAAGCTCAAGTCGACCCTGCCCAATACAATGACGTTCAAACAGCGGATGAATATGCGGTAAAAGCCGTAGAAGAGAACTTTGAAGATGCTGATCCTAAAGGTAAATTACGTAACTTTTTGGTGCCGATTATTTTACTGGTTGCATTTACTGTTTACTTTGAAATAGACGTATACAAAGGCTTATTAGCAACAATGGCGGTCACTCTCCCGTTTTATGCACTACAAAAATTAATGAGCGTAAGTGAAATGATTGAACGCATGCTTGATGGCTTTAAAAGTATGATCCCCGCGATTGGTACTGTTATAGCTGCGTTTATATTTAAAGATGTATGCGACTTAATTGGTTTGCCTCAGTTTGTTATTGGCAG
>NZ_AUTI01000198.1:0-3698 GCF_000497995.1 Pseudoalteromonas sp. TB25 | reverse complement strand
CAGCCGTGATGCAGGTCCTATGGATACGTACCGTATCGAAGTAGGTCGTGAACATGGTGTTCAGGTTAAAAATATTGTTGGCGCTATCGCTAACGAAGCTGACATCTCAAGCAAGTTTATTGGTGATATTCGTCTACACGACAATCACAGCACGGTTCAATTACCGCAAAACATGCCTAAAGATGTACTTGATCACTTCCAAAAAGTGTTTATTTGTAAACGCCCTATGGGCTTAACAATTACAACTGATCAAGGTCCTGCTGAACCACGTGGCGAACGCTCTGAGCGTCCAGCTGGTGATAAGAAACGCAGCTTTAATAAAGATGACGGCGCACGCGGTGATAAGCGCAGCGGTCCTCGTAAAGAACGTCGCCCTGTAAGCTTCACAGCTAAATAAGCAACGACTCTTTAATAAAAAAACCTTGCCACGAAAGTGACAAGGTTTTTTGTTTTTAGGCTGCTGCTACAGTGAAAACAAAGTAAACTTTCGCGTCAATTCAATAGCGGCTTGAGATAGTTTTTTTAGCCTGAGTTCGGGTTGCTTAATGCCTATAAATACATTTCTCTGATTTTTAAAATAACAAAAATTCTGTAAACTAGACAAAGGCTATAGTTCACGGACGAATTAAAAATTGAAAAAGATTTACGACAACTTGCTCTTTGTAGCAATAGTACTCCCCATTTTATTATGCATCACTATACCTATTTTAATGGACTTTACAGATCCACCATTCATCTCAAATGAACTATACGACGCTGTTTTCTTTATAACCCTCCCTATTATCTGTTGTGCACTATTTATCTATTTAAATATACTTATATTCAATAAATATAAACGCTGCAGTAAATATAGAGAATCACTTAAATACAATTTCTCAGATACTAAAATAAAATTAGCATCCATTTTCATGTACCCATTATCCCCTTTATTAATCTTTGGAATACTCTATGTTTTTATCTCTGATCCTATTAAATTATGGGCTTACTACACACAAGGCGACTATTGGTATAAAGAATACATCCTGACCGATGTACAAGAGTGTGGCACTGAGTATGAAGATAGCTGTACTCGTTTATACTTCAAAGACCCTAAAACGAATAAGATTCATGATTTTAGGTGGTATGACGATAAGTCTACAATAATGAACAACAAAAATGATTATGTGTATATTGTTGGAGAGGCCAGCTTATTTGGCTATATAGTGAGAGATTTAGAAAGATAACTTAGACTTACTTTTACATTACAGGACTTTTATTTAAAAACCTCACTCAAGTGAGTGAGGTTCATAAAGGTTTAGGCTAAGGCAATGCTGGATAAATGTAGCTTGCATCTAAACCTAAAGGAATACCAAGTGCCCAATAACCTAATAAAAAGATACTCCAGCCAATCATAAAGGCAATTGAGTACGGCAGCATAATAGCAATTAAAGTGCCTATACCGGTGCCTTTGACATACTTTTGACAGTACACCACCACTAATGGGAAGTATGGCATTAACGGTGTAATAATATTAGAGCTTGAGTCACCTACACGATAAGCGGCTTGAGTTAAGTCTGGCGAAATGCCAAGTTGCATTAACATCGGTACAAAAATGGGGCCAAGTAACGCCCATTTTGCTGAACTTGAACCTACAAACAAGTTAACAAAGCCAGTTAAAAAGATAATGCCTACAACCGTTACTGCACTTGGCAATTCCATCGCCTTTAATAACTGCGCACCTTCAATTGCGAGCAGTGCACCTAAATTTGATTTACTAAATGCAGCAATAAATAGCGAACAGAAAAACGCCATGACGATATAATATGCCATGCCGCTCATCGCTTTACTCATAGCATCAATCATATCTTTTGAAGTATTAAAGGTACCTACCGTAAAACCATATACAGTGCCTGGGATCCAAAAAAGTAAAAATATTAGTGGTACAATTGATTGCATTAAAGGAGAGCTAAAATTAGTAAGGGATCCGTCACTACTGCGCATTGCAGAATCGTCTGGAGCAGAGACAAATGCTAATAACGCAAGTCCAGCAATCATCACGGTACTGGCTATATAAAAGGCACGTTTTTCATCACTACGTGCATCTTCAAATACAGGTAAATCCTCTTTAGCACCATCAACTGCTGTTTTTTGTAAACGTGGTTCAATAATTTTATCGGTAATGTACCAGCCTAATGCCACAATAAATAAGCTAGATGCTGAAGCAAATGCCCAGTTATTTAACGGGTTAATTGTTATTGCAGGATTAATTATTTGCGCCGCACTTTGGGTAAAGCTTTGTAGCAATGGGTCGATACCCGATGGAATAAAGTTAGCCCCAAAACCACCACTGACTCCTGCAAATGCAGCTGCAATACCCGCAAGCGGATGGCGTCCTGCTGCATAAAATATAACACCGGCAAGTGGAATAACTAATACATAACCTGCATCAGTAGCGGTATGGCTCACAATGGCCACTAAAATGATTGAAGGCGTTAATAGCTTTTTAGGAGTAACTTTAAGCATTAACTTAAGGCCGGTATTAATAAATCCCGAATGCTCTGCAACACCGACACCTAACATAGCTACTAAAACGACACCTAAGGGAGCAAAGCCAGTAAAGGTTTTTACCATAGAGGATAAAAAAGTAGCGAGCGAATCACTTGCCAGCATATTATTAATAATAATCGCTTCACCGGTACGTGGGTCTATTGCATCAAAGCTCACGCCTGAAAACCACCACGACAAAAACCAAATTAATAACATTGCAAATAGAAATATTACGGCTGGATCTGGAAGCTTATTTCCTACTAGCTCAACAAAATTTAAAAAACGCGCTACAACCCCTGAAGGTAAAGCGTCTTGATTATTATTCATTTTTATTGTTCCTAAAATTTATTTTAGTAACAATATCGCATAAAAACAAAACAGTAAATTAACATGGGAATGTGCTTTAAAAGTTTTGGGCACAAAAAAACACGATAGTGATAAACAAATCGTGTTTTTTTGCCACTTAGGGTTAAGCGAGGGCTTTAACTTCATCCCACAAGCGTGCAACTAATGCCTTGTCTTCTTCGTTAAGCTCGCCGTTGCGATATGCTTTAACTAAGCTTTGCTCTACAGTTTCATTTAGCTCATCTATACTGATTGTCAGCTTTTCTACTTCGGCATAACCAACTGCAAGATCAAAATGACCTCGTAAATAGCCGCCAGCAAATAACTCATCGTCAGTTGCTTTTATTACTAAATCATCGAAGTACTGCTGGGCTGCATCGATATAGTTCACTAAACTCATTTATTAATCTCCTGGTTTTGCAAAGCACCTGTATTTTCAAGGTTTTGGTGCCCTACTGCATACATAATATGGTCGTTAAATCCGGTGGTTACTTTAATATAACCGGTTAATTCATCATCTAATTCGCCATCGCCTGTATCACAAATAAGGGGGCGACCATTAAGCGCTAGTAGTTTTGTTTTTGTTGCTACTACAATAATATTTTCTTTGCCAATTGCGCGTATAAGCAAAGGACTCAATTGCTGGTTACCACGGCCAAATATATGCCCTTGCCCGCCAATGAGCGTAATGACTAACTTAGTACTTTGATCATGTGTAAGCTCAAGCAATTGCTTAGCCGTTAAATCTTGGGCAACTAAGGTTTGATCTTTTATTAAATCAACACCAAGTAACGTATTTTCAAGCCCCATTTCTTCCATTATGGCTT
>NZ_AUTI01000197.1:0-2832 GCF_000497995.1 Pseudoalteromonas sp. TB25 | reverse complement strand
TGCCGCAGTAGTCGAAGGCGAATAACCGCTTTGCTCTTCCCAACGTTCTTGTTGGGTTGCCGGTGGTGTAATTTGCGTGTCGTTCCACAAAATTTTAGCAAGGCCGCCATCAACTAAAAAATCAGCCGCTGGTTTTAACATTTTGCCGTACCAGCTTTTTAGTTCTTCATCACTAAGTACATTGGCTTTATGTAACTTCCAGGCAAGCATGATAGGCATAGCTGTTTGGTCAAGCTGTACGCCGACCCATTCAAGCTCACCATCGACGTGCGTTTTTTGCAAAAACCAGCCTGTATCGCCTTTATTACCTGGTGTTTTTCTGTTTACTTGCACTTTTTCAAGGTATTCGAATGCTGTTTTTGCGGTGGCGGTATCGCCGAGCGCCATAAATGCCATGGCTACTTGGTAAAAATCGCGCACCCATACCGCTTTATAGCCAGTAGAGCCCTCTTTGGCTGAAACAGTTTCGCCCCATGGGTTAGATAGAGAAGCAATTAATGCCCCTGCGTGTGTTTTATCTTCTTGTGCTTTTAAAACCATGGCGCTTGTGTATAAAAGCTTACCGTTATCGGCTGTTTGTTCAATCATTTTATTGAGCGGTTTGAGACTTTGTAGGTAATCCTCCCAGCCTAGCGCTTCACCTTTACCGTTATAGTGATCAAGCACCGCTTGGTACCCTTTTGCTAAGCTTTTTTCGCCTTGCTTTATACTTTGCTGCTGCGTTTTACCAAAACTAAGTGCTAAATCAAAGGTGGTATTCGCGCTTATGTCGCCAAGCTCTGCAAGCAAGCTTACATTACCTGCTGTATCGCCGGTATTTGTGTATTGTGTATTTATAGATTGCGTAGTTTTAAGTGCGTTAATACCATCGCTTTCACCGGTAAAGCCCACTGTTTTATCTTTAAATGAGGTCGCTGATTGAAGTGATAAATAGTTATCGTCTTCCCATGCGACAAGGCCTTGCTCAGTCGTTTTAGCGAAGTCACCTAGCCCGTTATTATTAATATACGGATTAACAGACACATATGCTTTTAGCCCTTCAAGCTCAGTGTTAAATACACTGCGTACAAATAATGTTTGCCCATCTGGGTCAGTAAAAATGTGTTTTTCTAGGCTAAAGCGCCCTTGTTTATCAGTGCTAGTTACTTTGTAGGCAAGCGATAATGGGCGACCTTGTGCATCTTTATGTAAGTAATCAATGGTGACATCTAAATCATCAGCTTCACTAACGGTAAAGTCTTTACCTGTTACTATAAATTGCATGTCTTTTATTTGAGCTTGGTGAATAAGCCCAAACATGGTTTCGGTGATCATACCTTTAGCAATTGAAAACCACACCTTAGATACATCGCCCGTTGCAGCTGAATCACTGTATTGGCCGTTTTGGTATTGCTCGTATGACGTGCCTATACCTGTTTTACCCGCATAAGCCCAAAAAGGCTCTGTGCCTGGGGCGCCTGGTGCTGATGTAACCTGTGCTGTGGTACTTTCGTTAGTTGTGCTTGTGTTTTGAGCGCCGCAAGCGGTTAAACCTAACGTTAAAAGTGAGGCGGTTATAAGGTTATATTTTTTCATTGTGTGTCCTTAATTTGAATTTTTAACGCGCATTACCGCAACGGCAGCGACAACGAACGAGGCTGCACCAATTAACAATGCGTAAATAGGCTGATTAGAAAATACGTGGCGTAAAATGAGCCCTAAAATGCTGGCGGCAAGTAACTGAGGTATAACTATAAAAAAATTAAAAATACCCATGTAAACGCCCATTTTATTACTTGGCAGTGCGTTACTTAGCATGGCGTAAGGCAGCGATAAAATAGACGCCCACGCAAACCCCACCCCAATCATAGGAATAAGTAACATTTTAGGATCTTGAATAAACATAAAGCTTGCAAGACCTAACGCGCCCAGCAATAAATTAAAGCAATGCGCGCCTTTTAATCCCATTTTTTTAACTAAAAACGGAATACACATAGCGGCAATTGCGGCAAATCCATTGTAAGCGGCAAATAAAATACCCACCCAGTCAGCACCATCGTTAAATGCTTTAGAGGTTGCATCGCTACTACCATAATGAAAGCTTGTTACTGCAGCGGTGGTATAAATCCACATAGCAAATAAAGTAAACCAGCTAAAAAACTGCACCCAGGCAAGCTGCTTCATAGCCTCTGGCATAGTAAATACATCTTGTACTACTTGGTAAAAACCACCTTGGGTTTTATTCGCACTTTTAAGCGCCGCTGCAATCCACTGCACAATACCAAACGCTAATAAACCACCAGCTAATAGGTATAATTCTTTTTCAAGCGATAAGCCCATGACTAATGCAAGGGTTGCTAAACCCAGCACTACAAAAATAATGGCGCCTTTATTAAAGTTAATATCAACCAGTTTGCTTGTAGTAGGTTGAGCGCTTTGCTTTTCAAAAGCCGCTAATTGCTCTGGGCTATACTCTTTTGTACGTGCTACGGTCCAAAGCACGGCAACAAGTAACACCACCCCGCCCCAATAAAATGAGTATTTAACAGACTCTGGAATTTGCCCTGGGGCTGCGGTATTACTTACATCAAACCAGTTGGTCATCATCCATGGTAATGCTGAGGCTAGTACCGCACCAATACCAATAAAAAAGCTTTGTAACCCGTAACCTGTAGCCCGTTGTTTTTCTGGCAAGTTATCCCCAACAAGTGCTCTAAACGGTTCCATGGTTACGTTGATTGACGCATCCATTATCCATAACATACCAGCGGCAATCCAAAGCGTTGGTGAATGCGGCATAATAAATAGTGAAAGCGTTGTTAACACTGCGCCTATAAAAAAGAACGGACGGCG
>NZ_AUTI01000196.1:0-1049 GCF_000497995.1 Pseudoalteromonas sp. TB25 | reverse complement strand
CCGCCACAATTGCCCCACGAGAGAGCACTAAACTGACTTTAAAAAAGCTTTGCCAAGGAGATAGCCCCATTAACTGGCTAGCTTGTACTAATTTGAATGACTGCTCGCGAAGGGCCGTTTTAAAAATTAAAAATAAATACGGGTAAAGCACCAAGGCAATCATAACGATGGCGCCGGGTAATGTACGTATATCAAAAAACCAATAGTCGCTAGGCGATTGCCAGCCAAACCATTCTCTCAGCGCTATTTGCACCGGGCCCGCATAATCTAATAAATCAGTGTATACATAGGCAATAATATAGGTGGGCATAGCAAGGGGTAGCATAAGTGCCCATTCAAACTGTTTTTTACCCGGGAAACTACAGTAAGCCGTTAGCCACCCAAGTGGCAAAGCTATGGCGCAGCTAAGGACGCAAACACCTAAAACTAACAATACGGTATTGTTTATGTAATCCCAAAGCACGGTATCCCACAGGTGAGAAAACACCTTAGAGCTACCTTGTAGAGATTCAAAAAGAAGAAAAAACAACGGGGCCGATAGTATTAAGCCAGTCGACCACGCAAAGAGCTGCCATTTAGACAGCTTAAATTTATTAGTCATTAAAGATCGAACTTCACCTCATCAATTAGCTTAAGTGCTAACGGACGATATTTACTAATCTCATCAAGTGGCAAGCTGTCTTCTCTAAAGCTACCCCAAGAGGCAACCAAAGTTGATAATTCAACACCCGACTTAACTGGATACTCCATATTTAATGAGGCATACATGTTTTGTGCTTTGCTGTCGGTCATATACTCTATGAGCTTTAATGCATTTTCAGGGTTTTTAGCGTATTTGGTAATAACCGCACCCGATACATTTATATGTGAGCCACGATTAACTTGATTCGGAAAGTTAATATTTACGGCCTCTGCCCAACCTTTTTGTTCTTTATCTTCTAGCATTTTGCCAAGGTAGTAACTATTACCTAATGCCAAGTTACATAAACCTTCTTTAACAGCTTTAACTTGAGCACGATCGTTACCTTGAGGCTTGCGCGCTAAATTAG
>NZ_AUTI01000195.1:0-1572 GCF_000497995.1 Pseudoalteromonas sp. TB25 | reverse complement strand
CCATAAATTTTTCAATTATGGCGAGTAAATATTTGCGATCCATATAGTCAAAACCACTTTTATCTACGTCAATCATGTCAAGCGCTTGCTTAGCTACTTCGGCGTTTACTGTACCGTCAGATTTTACCTGTGTGTAATCACGTACACGGCGCAATAAGCGGTTAGCTATACGTGGTGTACCGCGCGAACGCTGTGCAATTTCGGTTGCGCCATCGTCACACATTTCTAAACCTAGATAATGTGCAGAGCGCCCTACTATGTGCGACAAATCTTCTACAGAATAAAACTCTAATCGCTGCACAATACCAAAACGGTCACGTAGTGGCGATGTAAGCGAGCCTGCTCGGGTGGTTGCTCCAATAAGTGTAAATGCAGGTAGGTCTAATTTAATAGAACGCGCAGCTGGGCCTTCACCAATCATTATATCAAGCTGGTAGTCTTCCATTGCGGGGTAGAGTATTTCTTCAACTTGCGGGCTGAGTCTGTGTATTTCATCAATAAACAGTACATCGCCTTCCTCTAAATTTGTGAGCAGCGCAGCTAAATCGCCTGCTTTTTCAAGTACAGGGCCTGATGTTGTTTTAATACTTACGTGTAATTCGTTGGCGACAATATTTGCAAGCGTGGTTTTACCAAGCCCTGGTGGGCCAAATATTAATAAATGATCGAGCGCTTCACCACGGGTACGAGCAGCTTCAATAAAAATTTCCATTTGCTGCTTAACATGAGGCTGGCCCCTGTAGTCAGCTAAAAGTTTTGGCCTTATAGCACGATCTATAGAGTCTTCATTTGTTTTTTCAGTCGCGTCAATTAAGCGATCCGCTTCAATCATGGGTTACTCACAACATAGATTTTAAAGATTCTCTAATAAGAACCTCAGTAGACATATCGGGTTTGCTTATCGATTTTACTGCTTTTTGAGCTTGTGGCAATTTATAACCTAATGCAAGCAGTGCTGATACGGCATCATCGGCTGCGTTATTAGCTATTGTCGCATCACTCATTGGCTCTATTACTGCGCTGTCGCTAAATGGCGTAAATAAATCATTACCCCAATCTTTTAGTCTGTCTTTCATTTCGAGTACTAAACGCTCGGCTGTTTTTTTACCGACACCCGGTAATTTAACTAGCGACGTTGAGTCTTCGTTATTTACACAACTTACAAATTGCTTTGCCGACATGCCCGATAAAATAGCTAAGCCAAGTTTTGGCCCTACGCCATTTGCTTTTAATAGCTCTCTAAACAAGGCACGTTCAACTTTATTATTAAAACCAAATAACAGTTGAGCATCTTCACGCACTACAAAGTGAGTGTAAACAATCGCGTTTTCACCAATCTTTGGTAAATCGTAAAAACAGGTCATTGGCATTTGTACTTCGTAACCGACACCACTTACTTCGAGTAATATCTCTGGTGGCTGTTTTTCGACTAAAATACCATTTAAGCGGCCTATCATAGTTATTTCCTTAGACGTCCTCTAACGGTTTTGCTTGCGCTACCCGCTAGTTTAATTAAATTTTGTTCTGAGTGAGCGTGGCAAATCGCAATAGCGAGTGCATCAGCTGCATCGG
>NZ_AUTI01000194.1:0-2661 GCF_000497995.1 Pseudoalteromonas sp. TB25 | reverse complement strand
GGCCGCTATTGGGCCAGTGCCCATGTAAAGCGGCTCAACACCTTCGCAAGCGGTAGCTTCAATCACAGCTAAAATAGGTAAGTTTAACTTTTTTGCATACTCGTCTGTAGTAACCACCACCATAGCTGCGCCATCGTTAATAGTTGAACTATTTCCAGCAGTAACTGAACCGTCTTTTTTAAATGCAGATCTCAACTTACTCAGATTGCTAAGTTGCGTGTCGGCTTTCACCGATTCATCAGTATCACAATACTGAATATCGCCGCCTCGTTTTTTATGCCAATAGGAGAAATTTCTTCTTTGAATGAACCACAGCTAATCGCATGTGCCGCTTTTTGCTGTGAGCGAACAGCAAATTCATCTTGCTCCTCTCTAGTTACAGCAAATTTTTCAGCTATATTTTCAGCTGTAATTCCCATATGAATATTTTCGCGACTATTCCACAAACCATCTTTTATTAGGCTATCAACCAAAGATAAGTCACCTAATTTTTTAGATACTCTATTATTGGGTAATACGTGCGCCGCCTGAGACATACTTTCTTGCCCACTTGCACCCACCATTTTAGCATCACCGCAAAGAACTAATTGCGCAGCCAATTGCACCGCTTTTAGTCCTGAGCCACATACGTGATTAATAGTAAAAGCAGACTTATTAATAGGTAGTCCAGCATTAAGTGCTGTCTGCCTTGCTGTGTTTTGGCCACAACCTGCTGTTAGCACCTGCCCTAAAATCACCTCCTCAATGTATGGCTTTACTTGCGGTGTTTCATCAAGAACGGTTTTAAGTAACTGACTACCTATTTCAATAGCTGACAGGCTTGATAAACTTTGTCCAAAACCACCAATTGCGGTTCTTTTTGCAGCAACAATAATGGGATCAAATCATGACTTCATAAAATAAAAATCTTCAATGATCGCTCATGGCACTCTCCAGCCACTCGACACCATAAAATATTGATAATAATTGATAAGGTATTTTACTGTTTCGGATGGCGCTTCGCTTATCCGACCTACACTGGCACTGAGCCGAACTTTGGCACAGAGCCATGAGTAGCCACTCAAAACTGTAATGTAAGAAATCAAGATTCTTCCTTTTTTAATTGATTTATCTTCAACCTAGCCTCTGCGGTGTTCGTAAGACTTACCTGTAAAGTGGTCTTCGCCTCATAAAAAAAGCACGGTGCACGCACAGTAATAAAAAGTAATAATATTTTGTATTAGACGAACTTACTTGACGTTTTATTGCAATTACCATGAAACTCCAGTTTGTTTTTTACACTAAAGAAAAGCTAACGTCGAAACGTACAAAATTTAGTTCAAGTGCCACGCATACTTGCGATAGGTGAAAATTTTATATTTGGCTTCTATAATTTTTCGGGGGGATTAGCATATCACTTAATGATACATTTTAACGTGCTGCTATTTTCTGGCTTAATTATAAGCCCATCAGTGTAGCCATAAACGCACCTTCCCAACTTGATTGGCTAAATGAACAGTGTGTAATATTTTCGGTACTAATATCCACTTTTTACCCTTCATCCGCACTTATACTTTCAACAGTTTAAATATAAACACTTTAAAATAAGTAACATAGCTTAATATTTAAAAAGTACCTCTGTGGCATATCTATTGCTTTTTATAAAGAAGGCGGTGTACGTAAACGGCTAAAAATGTCAATTTTAAAGGAGAGACAGAGTGGGAGCATTACAAGCTAACTATAATATTGCTATTCGTGCTAAATCAGTTAGTCGCTCTTTAGCTTCGACATTTTACAACCACACACGCCTCTTATGTTTTTTACATCACCCAATTCACGCTAAGCAAAGAGAAGTAACAGCATTGCTGTGCTGTCTGAGATTACGCTCTTTGTGATTACATGCAATTAATCGAACTTAAACTTTACGTTGAGGAGACTTTGATATGCCAACTAATCAATTTACTATGCAAGATCCTAGAAGCCAATATCAGATGGGACGTACCGAAAAAGACAGTAATCAACCGGACCCAGGGCTAGATGAAATTTTAAAACCTAAAGCAGATCATGGCGAAGACTCCTATGAGGGCCACGACAGGTTAAAAGGCCGTAAAGCTTTGATCACAGGCGGCGACTCTGGGATTGGAAGAGCCGTAGCCATCGCATTTGCAAGAGAAGGTGCGGAAGTTGTTATTAATTACTTACCCAGCGAAGAAACCGATGCGAAAGAAACACTCGATATACTAAAAGCCAGCGGTAACAAGGCTTGGGGTATTGCAGGTGACATATCTGATGAAGATTTCTGTAACAGCCTTGTTGCTCAAAGCGTTGAATACTTGGGGTCAATTGACATACTAGTTAATAATGCTGGTAAGCAACAATTTGTCGCCGAGTTAGAAGATTTATCTACCGAGCAATTTTGCCAAACATATGCAACAAACGTATTTGCTATGTTTTGGATAACAAAGGCCGCAGTAAAGCATATGCCACCCGGGGCAAGTATTATTAACACAACCTCTATCCAATGTTACCAGCCTTCTGCTGGACTTCTTGATTACGCATCAACTAAAGGCGCAATTACTAGCTTTACTAAAAGTTTAGCAAAAATGGTAATAGATAAAGGCATTCGGGTTAATGGTGTTGCTCCAGGGCCAATTTGGACTCCGCTACAACAAAGTGGCGGCC
>NZ_AUTI01000193.1:0-1858 GCF_000497995.1 Pseudoalteromonas sp. TB25 | reverse complement strand
GCTTCGCGCTCTTTACCCGGATCAAACCAGCTATTAACCCACACTACTTTTACTTTTGCATTAGGCTTTACTGAGCGCAAGCCAAGCGTAAATGCATTTATACCGCGTATTACCTCCGGAATAGGAAACGCAGCAATATAACCAATACTGTCGGTTTTACTCATGTGCCCTGCAATAACACCTGTTAGGTAGCGTCCTTCGTAAATGCGATCAAAGTAAGTGCTTACGTTTTTTGCGCGTTTATAGCCTGTGGCATGCTCAAACTTTACATTAGGAAATCGTTTAGCCACTTTAAGTGTTGGGTTCATGTAGCCAAACGACGTGGTAAATATTAAATCGTGCCCGCTTTTAGCCAGTTGCGTAATAACACGCTCTGCATCCGCCCCTTCTGGTACGCTTTCGACAAAAGTGGTTTCTATTTTGTCGCCAAACTTTTCTTCAAGGTAGTGGCGGCTAGAGTCATGTGTATAAGTCCAACCGGCCTCACCTATGGGGGTTACATATACAAAGCCAACTTTTACGCTATCTTTTGCAATAGCAGATGCGCTTATGCCTAAGCTCAATGCAACCCCGAGTGCTGTTATAAGTTTTTTCATTGTTATTCTCCGTGTTATATTTTTAATATCCTGTTGAAGCAGGTGATTTACCTTATTGATTTTGTAATTAATTTAATGACCCTTGTGCCAAGGCTTACCTAGCCACATGGGTTCGTACATTTTTAATTTTTGTTTATTTTTGCTGAGCATAATCAGTACTATAAGCGTTGCACCATAAGGCAACATGGCCAGTAAGTTAGACTCCACAGCCCACCCAAAAGCCTGTGCCACTAAGTGCATAATGCTGGCAAAGCCAAATAAATAAGCGCCAAGCATTACGCGCTCAATACGCCAGCTTGCAAACACCACTAAAGCAAGGGCTATCCAACCTCGCCCTGCCGTCATGTTTTGAGTCCAAAGTGGTGTATAAGCCAACGACAAATATGCGCCCGCAATGCCAGCCAGTGCGCCGCCAAACATTACGGCTAAATAACGTGTACGCATTACAGGTAATCCTAAGTTATTGCCTACACTTGGGTTTTCGCCAATAGCTCGTACTGCAAGCCCTGCTCTGTGATATTTAAAAAACAAATACGCACCAAGCACTAAACCCCAACTTAAATACACAATGGCGTCTTGCGAAAATAGCGCTTTGCCTAAAACCGGAATATGCTCAAACCCTGCAATTGCTAAAGTAGGTAACGCGTTAATGGTTTTTCCCTCATAGTCAGCACCTAAAAATGCAGATAAGCCTGTACCAAAAATAGTCAGCGCTAAACCTGCCGCTACTTGGCTAGCATTTAAATTAAGTGCTACAAAAGCAAAAATAAGTGAGGCCATAACCCCGACCAAAGCTGCTACCGTAAAACCAATAAATAGGTTGTCGCATTGGTACATAGTTATAAACCCTGCCACAGCGCCTAAAAGCATCATGCCTTCTTGCCCTAAATTTAAGGTGCCGCTTTTTTCGCATACCATTTCACCCAGCGCCACCAGCAATAAGGGGGTGCCTGTACGAATAGTGGCGTATAAAATATTAGTAATTACATCTAATTCCATGATTTAAGACTCCTGTGCAATATGTATTGGCTGCGCTTTTTGTTGTTTAAATGGCAGCGAAAATCTAAGGCGATAAGTAATAAGCACATCGCACGAGAGTAAATAAAACAGCATTAACCCCTGAAAAATACCGGTTATAGCGTTAGGTAATCCCATGTTAATTTGCGCAAGTTCACCTCCCATATAAATAAGCCCCATTAGTAAGCCCGCAAACGTAATTCCTACTGGGTGGAGTCGCCCTAAAAAAGCAACAATAATGGCGG
>NZ_AUTI01000192.1:0-4143 GCF_000497995.1 Pseudoalteromonas sp. TB25 | reverse complement strand
CTTACTCACCCACGTTAAAACGCAGCTACCATATGCCTTATTTGGTGGCGGCCTTACGTTTATAGCGTACTTAATAACAAGCATTATTGTTTTATAAAATACGATTGCTTAAATAGTCAAAAGCCTGCTTATTGCAGGCTTTTTTGTTTTTAAATTAAGACCGAGCCGAGTAATACCAAGCTTAACGACGCTCTAGATATTAAATAAACTATTTAAATATAGACTTAAGTACCCGTATTTATATTTTTTAGGTTATTGTATAGCATGAGCTTTAAGCTTTTTGGTAGCTATAAATTCTTACTTTTTAACTCATATAAGGCTGTAAATCCACACTATGTTTGCAATTGATAATATCATTCTCGTTAGTGCCATTTTAATTTTACTAGGAGTGATCTCGAGCAAGTTATCTGCACGCGTTGGCTTACCGGTGCTGGTGCTATTTTTACTTGTAGGTATGCTCGCAGGTGAAGACGGTATTGCAGGTATTTCATTCGACAACGCAGAGGCCGCACATGCTCTGGGTACCCTCGCGCTTGCCATCATTCTATTTGATGGCGGCTTACAAACGCCTACCAGTTCAATTAAACAAGTGTGGAAACCCGCGTCTGCTTTAGCAACCGTTGGGGTGTTATTTACTGCTGTAATTACAGGCCTTGTGGCCACTTATATTTTAGACCTGCCCATATTACAAGGTGTTTTACTGGGCGCCATTGTTGGTTCTACAGATGCTGCAGCAGTGTTTGCACTTTTACGAAGTGCAGGTATTCACTTAAATAAAAAGCTTAAATCTACCCTTGAAATAGAAAGCGCATCGAACGATCCAATGGCTATTTTTCTAACGGTTGGTTTGCTCGAAATGCTCGTTAATGACATGCCAGTAGGGTTGGGCTTACTGCAGTTATTTGCTCAACAAATGGGTGTTGGCGCTATTTGTGGTCTTTTAATTGGCAAAGTATCGGTTTGGTTTATTAATCGAATTAAACTAAATGCATCGGGTTTGTATTTAGTGATGGTAACAGCATTTGGACTGCTTTCTTTTGGCCTTTCTGCAACGCTTGGCGGTAGTGGATTTTTAGCTGTATTTATAACGGGTGTTATTTTAGGTAACAGCAAATTTGTATATAAACGCGGTATTTTTCTGTTTCATGACGGCTTAGCATGGCTTGGGCAAATAACCATGTTTGTTGTGTTAGGGCTCCTTATTAACCCATCGTCGTTGGTTGATGTATGGTTAGAAGGGTTGCTTATTGCACTGGCACTTATTTTTGTTGCTCGCCCATTAGCGGTAGCGCCTATTTTAAAACTGTTTGGTTTTAACAATCGCGAAACTTTGTTTGTATCTTGGGTTGGCCTTAGAGGCTCAGTACCCATTATTTTAGCTATATTCCCATTACTATTTGGTCTTTCAGGGGCTGAGCTTATTTTTAATGTTGTTTTTTTCGTAGTGTTAATTTCAGCCACGTTACAGGGCTCAACAATGCCGTGGATGGCTAAAAAACTAAATTTAGTAGAGCCGCCACCTGATTTGGCTGCTGCAACGCTCGAAATCACAGCACTAAACGATATTGATATAGAAATTGTAGAGTACACTTTAAGTGACGTTTCTCGGGTTTCTGGGCGCAGCTTGTCACATGCTGCACTTCCTGAAAGTGTGGTTGTTGCTATGATCACACGGGGTCCGTCAATCATCCCGCCTCGAGGCTCAACTAAGTTAAAACCAAACGATCACTTATTTGTTGTTTTAAAACCAGATAACAGACCTTTTGTTGATTTAGTTTTTACAGCAACCGATAAAACAAACCATCAAGATAACCACTTAGCCCACAACGAACTTAAAGTGAAAGGGGTAACGTTAGTAGGCGATATATTTTACTCTTACCATATGCACATAGACGCTCCAGAGGGCATAAGCTTGGAAGAAGTGATTAACCAAAAGCTTTCAGGAGAAGTCAGTAAAGGGGCTATTGTTGTTATTGGTAATGTGCAAATACGCGTTATAACAATGGTACATACACGCATAGTCACCATTGGCTTAAAGTATTTAAACAATCCAGAAAAGCGACTTTTAAAGCAGTAATCATTAACAGTGATTTGTTTAGCTGTACTAGCTCAGACTTGATCTGACAGTTACCCATTTTTCTAATGGTGACTGTTAGTTTAGATTTGAGCTAATACAATCTACATCAAAGATGAATACAACAAAATTACTAAAGAGCAATATCGTGATTTTATAGAGCTTTCCTCACTATTAGATTACATGGGCGATAGTTAACTATCTCTGTGCAGCGCGTAGCGCCTCTGTGTTCTCGGTGGTAATATTTATCTAAATTACCACCAACCTTAACTGAGCCAAACCAACCTAAGCCCCACATTGCCTAACCCCAGCACCCGCATGTTTAAGCGCAATAATTTGCCCTTTGCCGTTATGCGCCATGGCGAGCATATCACCGGTATTTATATTACTTTCTACCGCGTGTTTACCTTTTAAATCTCTCAATAATGACTGCTTAATTTGTACTAGTACCTCGTCATTACAGCTGGCTATGTACCAGTCGTTATCTACCTTTACGAGCGTGCCGTATTCTATGTGGCGTTGTTGGTGGCGGCGTAAATCGTTAGCTAATTGGCTATCGAGTGCGTGTTTTTGCTCTGTAAAGGTGCTTGCGTAGCTACCTGCTTGATTTATTTCGTGTGTTTTAATAATTGAATAGTCGTGAATGTCTATAGTGTTAAATACGCTATTAAGCACGGTTTTAGGCTCAGTATTTATTACGTTGTTATTATCAAACACAATAAAGGCGAACACACCGAGTGCGCAGGCAAGGCTGGTTAGCTGTAGCGTAAAACTAAACCTTGTGGGCTTTTTAGGCTTTGTGTGCGTGGCTGTATTAAGTAGCGCTTTTTGTTGATCGCTTGTAAGTGTTATGCGCTCTTTTCGCTCTTTGTAGTGTTGTGTGAGCTTTTGATCAAACGGCTCATCAGGCTTGTTCATTGTTTGCTCCTAATAAACGTTTAAGGTGTTGCTTGGCGTAGCGCAGCCTTGTTTTAATGGTCTCAAGGCTGCTTTGCGTTATAAGTTCTATGTCGGCAAGCGAAAAGCCTTCTTGTTGCAAGGTTACGGCTTCGCGCTGTACAAAGCTAAGTTGTTTTAGGGCGGCGTCGAACGCGTCGTAACTTATGTTTGAGCTGCCTATAGTTAAGCCACTTTCGCTTTTATCATTTTGTGCTGCTAAATGCGTGTTTTCGTCAAGCTCTACAAAGTGCTTTTGCCTGCGGTATTCGTCAATGAGTGTGTTGCGGGCAAGTTTAAATAACCACGCTTTGGGTGTGGTTTGTCCTTGGTAAAGGTGGCGTTTTTCGATTACTTTTAGCCATGTTTGTTGGCTTACGTCGTATGCTAAATGCGTATTAGATTGCGTAACAAGGTAGTGGTATAAGTCGTTACTGTAGAGGGCTATAAGCTGCTCTAAGTAACGATTGTCGCCACTTTTTGCGTAACTTGCCATGCAGTCCTTGCTTGGCGTTTCAAATAACCATGACTTAATACTTAGTAGCATAGGCGTTTAGTCCGTTAAATAGAGTTATCTAATTTAAAATCGAGCTGTACAGTTTGACCTGTTTGTAATTGTGCCACACCTTCAATTACTTTGGGGCGATATTTCCAGCGTTTAATGGCTCTTATTGCTTCGCGGTCAAAGGTACGTTTTGGCTCGGCGTTAATAACTACTGGGTCGATTACTTCACCGGTGGGCGAAATACTAAAGCTTAGTTGTACCCAACCTTCAATACCATCGCGCGCGGCTGTAGTTGGGTATTTAGGGTTTATGCGCACTATGGGTGTTGCATCCCCTGTAGGGCGATTAATGGTATTGTTAATGTCGCCACCAAAATCGTCAATTGTAACTGGCGTAAGGTCGCTAATTGCCAACACAGGATCGGCTGATGTATTAAGCGGTGGAGCTTTTTGCGGCACTTTAGGCATTGGCGGTGGCGGCTGTATTTTTTGTATATGCCTGACTTTTGAATCCTCAGGTGCCTGAAAAATCTCTACTATAATATCGCCCCCTGGTTTAACCGGTGCGCGTTGCTCGCCACTTATTAAATATTGCATAAACGCAAAAGCTGCAAAGGTCATTGCGGCGC
>NZ_AUTI01000191.1:0-12365 GCF_000497995.1 Pseudoalteromonas sp. TB25 | reverse complement strand
TTGCCGCTATTGTTGGTGGCAACCAATAATCGACCTCCCGGTCTGATTTAGCCAACGGCGCAGTATTTCTACTATAGCCGTTGGCAATCCTCTCTTTTCATCGTATATTCGTAGCTTACCTAATTTACTTCACTAGGGCTGTTTATCTTTCGAGGTTAAATTTGCAGTAGTATGTTTGGTATTTAGGCAAGGCAGAGCCTATGTAGTGTGGTTATTCCCCATAAATAGGCGATAACGCAGCATAAATGCAAAACATGCGCTGCCTAAAGGGTTCTGCCTAGGGGCACTTTACTCTTTGTTGCTCGATTTTTACTTAGCCCGCTAGGCTAAAAACCTCGCGCCACAATTAAATCGCCCCTAGATTGAACAAATTTTAATCCTGAAAGGTCAACAGGCCCTAGAACATTGGAGTGTGAATGTATCTTTTTGAAGGTCTTAAAAAGAAAATCTCAGAATACTTGCCCGCTGCTGATGTAGAGCTGGTTCAAAAATCTTACGTGGTAGCCCGAGAGGCCCATGAAGGACAAACTCGCTCGAGTGGCGAACCTTACATAACGCACCCAGTAGAAGTAACCCAAATTCTTGCAGGCATGCATCTTGACCATGAAACACTCATGGCCGCGCTAATGCATGATGTAATTGAAGATACTGATTTTAGTCAACAAGATTTAGCCGAGATATTTGGCGAAACTGTTGCAGAGCTAGTTGAAGGTGTGAGTAAGCTCGATAAGCTTAGCTTTAAAGATAAAAAAGAATTCCAAGCTGAAAACTACCGCAAAATGATTATGGCAATGACTCAGGATATTCGAGTCATTTTAATCAAGCTTGCTGATAGAACACACAATATGCGTACTTTAGGCGCATTGCGCCCAGATAAGCGCCGCAGAATAGCGCGTGAAACACTAGAAATTTACGCACCAATTGCAAACCGCTTAGGTATTCACGATATTAAAAATGAACTTGAAGACTTAGGTTTTCAAGCTTTATATCCTATGCGTCATCGCGCACTTAAATCGGAAGTTGCTAAAGCACGCGGTAATCGCAAAGAAGTTATTACTAATATCCAACATGAAATAGAAGCACGTCTTGAAGAATCAGGCATTAAAGCAACTGTGTCAGGCCGTGAAAAACATTTATATAGTATTTATAAAAAAATGCTTAATAAAGAACTGCTATTTAACGAAGTTATGGATATTTACGCGTTTAGAATTGCAGTTGACTCTATGGATACGTGTTATCGTGTATTAGGTGTAGCTCATAGTCTTTATAAACCTATTGAAACACGCTTTAAAGATTATATTGCAGTACCAAAAACAAATGGTTACCAATCGCTTCATACTTCATTAGTTGGTCCTCACGGTATACCTGTTGAAATTCAAATTCGTACTCATGATATGGATCATATGGCCGACAAAGGTGTAGCGGCGCATTGGATGTATAAAAAAGCAGGTGATGGCGCAGGTAATACTTCGCAGCAACGTGCTCGCCAGTGGATGCAGAGCTTATTAGAGCTTCAGCAAAGTGCGGGTTCATCATTTGAATTTATTGAAAATGTAAAAACTGAGCTATTCCCAGAAGAAATTTACGTATTTACACCAGATGGGCGTATTGTTGAGCTACCAATGGGTGCTACCGCAGTCGATTTTGCTTATGCCGTGCATACAGATGTAGGCAACACCTGCGTAGGCGCTCGCGTTAATCGCAAGCCGCACCCTTTAAGTAGGCCCTTAGATACAGGGCAAACTATAGAAATAATAACAAGCTCAGGCGCTCACCCTAATGCAACATGGCTAAACTTTATTGTTACTGGTAAAGCGCGTTTGGGCGTTCGTAACTACCTTAGAAGCCAGCATCATGAAGAAGCTATGCTTTTAGGGCGCCGCTTACTTGATTCAGCATTAGGTGAAAACAAACTAGATAGCATTGCTGATGAAAATATAGCGAGAGTACTTGAGGAGCACGAACTAACAACGCTTCTTGAATTACTTGTAGAAATTGGCTCTGGTAACCTAATGAGCATGTTAATTGCCAAACGCCTATTACAAAATGACAGTGACGACTTAACTGATATTACCAGCCAAGCCAAAGCGACCATTATTGGTACTGAGGGCATGCTAGTTAATTACTCTAAGTGTTGCCGACCTGTACCTGGCGATGCTATTACAGCTCATGTAAGCCAAGGTAAGGGCCTGACCGTTCACCGCCAAGAATGTAAAAACATCCGTGGCTGGGAAAATGAGCGCTCTAAATACTTAGTTGTAAAATGGGACGATAACCCAGAGAAAGAATATATTGCAGCTCTGAGAGTTGAAATTATTAATCATCAGGGGGCTCTGGCTAAATTAACCAATGTTGTTACTACAACCCAAGCCAATATTGTAGAAATAACCACCGATGAAAAAGAAAGTAATTTATACGTGATAGATTTAGGGGTTACCGTTAAAAACCGTATCCACGTTGCTAACATTATGCGCCGCATTCGCGTTATGCCTGATGTACAAAAAGTCTATCGTAAAAAGTAAAATAGGAAACACATGAATAAAGCATTTATCTCTACCGACAAAGCACCTGCTGCCATTGGCACTTACAGCCAAGCAGTTAAAGTAGGCACCGCTGTTTATTTATCTGGTCAAATTCCATTAGTGCCAGAAACGATGGAAATGATTTCAGAAGACTTTAGTGAGCAAACGCATCAGGTATTTAAAAATATCACTGCGGTATGTGAAGAAGCTGGCGGGCAAATTCAAGATTTAGTGAAAATAAATATTTATCTAACTGATTTATCTAACTTCGCTACTGTAAATGAAGTGATGAGCCAATACTTTAAGCAACCTTACCCAGCGAGAGCTGCATTAGGTGTTCGTGCACTTCCAAAAGGTGCACAAGTTGAAATAGATGGAATAATGGAACTTCCTTCTACCAATTAAGTATTACAGGCTATAGAGCCTCTCTATAGCCTTTTTTTCCCTCTTAGCACTTCGTTCTCTGTGACTTCTTGACTCAAATGTAAATTTCTAGCAATCTGTAGTTGTGTTTTAAAAAACAAACTTAACTTAAGTAGTAAAAAAGGATTAACTCGTGTTTAAGCTTGCCAACAATGGAAATGTTTTACTTGATGTAAAAGAACATATTCCTCCCAGCGCTGCATTTATTTTAGAGGCTCTCGAAAAGTCAGCTTTTTGCGACTGCAAAATAGATCATGACGCTATTAATGATTTTTTTAAAAACGAAAACACACAACACACTCTGGTTGTAGCAACAAAACACAATGCCACTTTAAATGTAACAATTAGCGACGATAAAATGCTGGCCATTGGCGAGCTAACCCTTGCCCAAGGCGGAAAATTATTAAGTTTAGAAGATGCAAAAAAACAACTCGTTAAAGCAGGAATTGTGCGTGGCTATAAGCAAGCATTTTTAGAGTTGCTACTGCAAAAACAGTTTGAGCATACAGCGGGTTCTGTCGTTAAGGGAGTATTAGCTAAAGGCAGACTACCAAGTGATGGTTTGGCTACTAAACTAATAACAACCGTAGAGACTTTAAAAGACCGTTTAAAAACCCCCAAGCTCAAAGAAGATGGCAGCGTGGATATGCGCGACTTTGGCAAGCTTGCAAGCGTAGAGCCAGGCTCTGTGCTTATTCGCCAACAACCAGCAACCCCTGGTAAAGAAGGCTTCACCGTAATAGGTGACATACTGCCCGCAAAACCCGGAGAAAATAAACAATTAGTAGCAGGCGAAGGCACCGAAATATCAAAGCTAAATCCGCTTGAACTAGTCTCTACTATTGCAGGTGTTCCGGTTGAAATTAATAATGGTATGCGTGTCGACGATATTTTTACCATTTCAGATGTAAACGTAAAAAGCGGCCACATTGACTTTCAAGGCAGTGTTATTGTTACCCGCAATATAGACCCTGGAATGAAAGTAACAGCCAAAGGCGATATTACTATATTTGGCACTGTTGAATCAGGAGAGCTTACCGCAGGCGGAAACATCACCGTTAAACAAGGCATTATTGGCCATCAAAAAGCCGACGAACAATCACTGTCTTGTAAGCTTATTGCGCAAGGTGATATTCACGTCTCTCATTCACAGTATTGCTACCTAGAAGCAAATAATATTTTTATTGATCGCCAAACAAGCCACTGTGTAATGAAAGCTAAACGCTTACTGCAAGTTGGTCAATCCGACTTACCTAAGGGTAAAATATTTGGTGGCGAAATACTCGATGCAACGACCCTCATTGCTGGCGAAATAGGGAATGAATCAGGCGCTAAAATGATTATTAACCTAGCGGCTTCTGGCGCCGAAATAACCGCTGATACTGATAATTGCTTTAAAGACTTAGCTAAAACAGATGCACAGCTAGACACGTTGCAAGCAGCACTAGAAAAAACTGATTTAGTGAAGGATGCCGAAAAGAAAAAACTATTAATTACTAAAATTGGTGCTACTCAAAAGCATTATTGTGAGCAGGCAGAGCAATTAGAAAAACGTCTTTCAAACTTAGATCACGACTTACACGATTTACTTAACGACGCTAATTTAGCGGTAAATTCTGTTTTGCATTCAGGTGTAGAGATTCATATTTTTGATAAAGTACTCAAAACAATCCGTAATTACCCTCCGTGCAACGTTAAACTTTTGAATAACAAAATTGAAATAGAGTTCAAAACAAGCTAATAACTGAGTGCTCTATTGAGCACTCAAATTTATTCACATTTAAAGTAAACCGCTTACCTCAGCATGTGTTTGCTGCGGCCATACACCCACTTGTACTTGACCAATATGCTGCTTTTGTAGCAAGAGCATAGCTAAGCGCGACTGCCCTATTCCACCGCCAATTGTTTGCGGAAATTTACTTTGTAGTAGCGCTTTATGCCAATCAAACTCTAAGCGGTCTTCATCTCCAGTTGTACTTAACTGCGCTTTTAAAACCTCAGGACTTACACGTATACCCATTGATGAAATTTCAAATGCGTCTTCAAGTACTGGGTTCCATACTAAAATATCACCATTTAAACCCATATATTGATCGCACGTTGGCGTAGACCAATCATCGTAATCTGGGGCTCTTACATCATGGATTTTGCCATCACCAAGCGCGCCACCAATACCAATTAAAAATACAGCACCATATTCTTGTGCAATGGCTTTTTCGCGCTGTTTAGCGCTAAAGTCAGGGTACATTTTACGTAGCTCTTCACTGTGCACAAACTTAATGTCGTCCGGTAAAAAAGGCGTCAAACCATAAGACTCTCTTACAAAAGCTTCCGTCTCTTTTATCCCTTTATAAATAGATTGAACAGTTTGCTTTAGTGTTGCCAGCGAACGCTCTGTGGTTTCGTTAATTACTTTTTCCCAATCCCATTGATCAACATATACAGAATGAATAGGACTTAATGAATCTTCATCTGGGCGCAAAGCTTTCATTTGAGTGTAAATACCCTCACCAACACCAAAGCCATAAGTTGCTAGTGTTTTACGTTTCCACTTAGCCAATGAATGCACCACTTCGTAGCGGCTATCTGTAATCGCTTTTACATTTACAGCAACTGCGTTTTCATGGCCGCTTAAGTTATCTTGCGTGCCGTCACCTACTTTAGCCAAAATAGGGGCTTGAACCTCAACCAGCCCAAGTTGGGTTTCTAGTTGCTGTGAAAAAAATTGCTTAACTTTACTTATTTGCTGCTGTTGCTGCACATAGTGTGAACTCATAATAATTGGCCTCATTCCCAGTTATTGTTACTTGCTTAATTGATAAAAAGCGCCCTAATGAGCGACTTTAATGAGGTTAATGTAACGATTTGATGAATTAATTCAATATCCCATAATAAAAATAGCTTTAACATATTAAAACCATCAATTAAGTGGTATAAAAATCATATATTCGATAATTTTATGAGAAAAATATAATGGAAAATTATTTAATCGATAATCTCGATAAACAGATACTTCATGCATTAATGGAAAATGCCCGTACTGCGTACGCCGAATTAGCAAAAAGATTTAATGTAAGCGCTGGGACAATTCACGTAAGAATTGAAAAAATGAAGCAAGCAGGGATCATTACAGGCACCCAATTAACGATTAATACTAAACAGCTAGGCTACGATGTGTGTTGCTTTATAGGTATTAATTTAAATAACGCACGTGATTACCCACAAACACTTATAAAGCTAGAAGCATTGGAGGAAGTGGTAGAGGCTTATTACACAACAGGTAACTACAGTATATTTATAAAGGTAATGACAAAATCTATTGATCACTTACAAGATGTGCTGATTAATAAAATACAGGCAATAGAAGCCATTCAATCAACAGAAACTCTTATTTCTCTACAAAATCCAATTAGCCGTACGGTAATGCCTTAACTGCAAAAATCTCGTATAATTGCCGAAAAAAGAGGATAACCATGCAGCAAACTCGCTACCAAAGAATCGAAGACGTACTTTCGCGCCGTCAAACAGACTTAACCGTGTGCTTAGAAGACGTGCACAAACACCATAACTTATCTGCAATAGTACGAAGTGCTGATGCGGTTGGTTGTCATCACGTACATGCTGTATGGCCTGAAAAGCAAAAATGGCTAACTAATAACACCTCAGGCGGCAGTAAAAACTGGCTAGAGACGCACCTGCATAGAAATATTGATGATGCTGTTACTGCAATGCGTGAACGCAATCCAGAAATACAAATATTAGCGACTCACTTATCAGAAGATGCCGTTGATTTTAGAGAAGTAGATTACACCAAGCCAACGGCTATTATTGTTGGACAAGAAAAAACAGGAATATCAGAAAAAGCCCTAGAATATGCCGATCAAAATATTATTATTCCAATGCAAGGCATGGTGCAATCGCTAAATGTTTCAGTTGCTGCTGCGCTAATATTGTTTGAAGCACAGCGCCAACGCGAGCTGGCTGGTTTATATAATAGAGATATGTTGAGCGCCGAAGTTAAACATCCACTCTACTTTGAAGGCTGCCACCCTATTATCGCAAGGCAGTGTAAACAAAAAAAATTACCTTATCCTGCACTTGATGAAAACGGCGAAATAGTCGCTGACGAGCAATTTTGGCAAGCTTTAAAACATACTTGATGGACTAAAGCTCTGTAAGTACACTTAACTTATTCACAAATAATAAGATTGATATAATTTGTCTAAACCTAGCTTAAATCAATACCCAATTACAGAGCTCAAAGGGGTCGGCCCAAAAATGGCTGAGCGTTTGTTAAAGCTAGGTATTTTAACTGTGCAAGATATGCTTTTTCATTTGCCACTTCGCTACGAAGATCGCACTCGCTTATACGCGATTAATGAGTTGTCACTGCAGAGCCACGTGAGTGTTGAAGCAACAATTGAAACAAGCCAAATCACGTTTGGAAAAAGGCGCATGCTTGTTTGCCAAATCAATGATGGTACTGGCAGGCTAACACTACGATTTTTTAATTTTACCGCCGCACAAAAAAACGCATTTAGCGCTGGCAAAATAATACGTTGTTTTGGTGAAGTGCGCCGTGGCCGTGTTGGCTTTGAAATGAGTCATCCTGAATACAGCATCAGCGATACCTCTAACGAGCAGCCGGTAGCGACAACATTAACGCCCGTTTATTCAACAACCGAAGGCTTAAAGCAACTATCGATTAGAGCTTTAAGCGAACAGGCTATTGATTTACTAAATAAATACTCAGTAGAAGAACTACTGCCTTCACAGTGGCAGCCATCAAATATGCCGCTAAGTGACGCCTTATTATTACTGCATCGCCCACCAAATGATGTTGATGTAACTGCATTAGAGCAAGGTACTCACCCTGCTCAACAGCGCCTTGTATTTGAGGAGTTACTTGCTCAAAACCTCAGCTTATTAAAAGTACGAGAGCAAGGACAACAAGTTAAAGCCGTGGCATTAAATCCGGTAAACACATTAGAAAGCCAGTTTTTAGAGCAACTTCCTTTTGCACCCACAAATGCGCAAAGCCGCGTAGTTGCTGAAATTAAAGGTGACATGCAACACGCGTATCCCATGATGCGTTTAGTACAAGGCGATGTAGGCTCTGGTAAAACCCTAGTAGCAGCACTTAGTGCACTAACAGCCATTGCGCAGGGCTTTCAAGTCGCTTTAATGGCTCCTACTGAAATTTTATCAGAGCAACATGGTGTTAATTTTACAACGTGGTTTAATCAACTAGGTATAACAGTTGCTTGGCTTGGCGGTAAAACAAAAGGCAAAGAGCGCGTAGCAACACTTGAAAAAATAGCCTCTGGTGAAGCGCAAATGATTGTAGGTACTCACGCCTTATTTCAAGATGAAGTTAAGTTTAATAACTTAGTGCTTATCGTTATTGATGAACAACACCGCTTTGGTGTCCACCAGCGTTTATCACTACGCCAAAAGGGTAAGTTTGGTGATTGTTACCCTCATCAACTAGTTATGACCGCAACACCTATCCCACGTACACTCGCTATGACCGCCTATGCCGACTTAGAAACCTCTGTGATTGACGAGCTGCCACCTGGGCGTACGCCAATCACAACAGTGGCACTTCCTGATACTCGCAGAGACGATATTATTGCCCGCGTTAAATTAGCGTGTAACGAGCAAGGCCGCCAAGTTTATTGGGTGTGTACACTTATTGATGAATCTGAAGTACTGCAATGCCAAGCCGCCGAAGACAGTGCACTACAGTTAAAAGAAGCATTACCAGAGCTAAACGTAGGCTTAGTACATGGGCGAATGAAATCAGCTGAAAAACAAGCCATTATGAGCGAGTTTAAGGCAGGTAATATACATGTTTTAGTTGCCACGACGGTTATTGAAGTTGGTGTAGATGTCCCTAATGCGAGCTTAATCATTATAGAAAACCCTGAGCGCTTAGGCTTAGCACAGCTGCATCAGTTACGTGGGCGAGTTGGCCGTGGCGCTACTGCATCGCATTGCGTGCTTTTATACCACGCACCACTGTCTCATACCGCTCAAAAGCGATTAGGTGTACTACGCGATAGTAACGATGGCTTTGTGATAGCAGAGCGCGATTTAGAAATTCGTGGCCCTGGTGAAGTACTTGGTACAAAACAAACAGGGTTAGCCGAGTTTAAAATTGCCGATCTTACCCGCGATAAGCACATCCTCAACCAAGTTAGACCGATTGCACAGCAAATGCTTAAGCAACACCCAGAGGTTGTTGACCCGCTAATTCAACGTTGGTTGGGTAATAAGCAAAATTACGCGCAAGCGTAACCACTCTATTTTCTATATTTTTGAGTTTACTAAGTTAATTTACTAAATTAGCTTACTAAGGATATAAAAAAGTCAGCTCTAAACAATATAGAGCTGACTTCTGATATCTCAATAGAGCAGCATAAAAGCGATTTTCGCCCTTTACTGCTCTTAGTTAAATTTAAGCTTTATTAAGCTCAAATATAAGCGATGTTTGCGGGAATGAAATTGGCATTTGTAAACCAAACTGCATTAGCGCTTCACCTGTAAATGTTTGACCATTTACCGCAGCAATAGAAGATGGGCGATACTCTTCAAATTTTACCGGCCACACTAAATTAAGCGTGTACTGCGCATCGGCATCTAGGCCAACAAAACGAAGCTTATTAGGCGCTGTACGCGGTGTTTCGCGAACGCTGTTATAGGCAAATAACGCTTTTGTTTTTTGCGCATCAATTAAACCAAAGTTAATTGATAAATCGTCGCTATCTAGGCGGTATAAATCGGCAGCATGAATAAACTCACGATGCTCTTTATGAAGTGCTATTGCCGCTTTAAGTGCATTGTATTCGTGATCGGTCAGTTCACGTGGGTCCATTTCGATTCCCATGTGGCCAAACATTGATACCGCAGCACGCATTTCAATACTTACATTACGCCCTGTGATATGACAATCGCGTGGGCCTACGTGTGCACCCATAACCGACGATGGGAAAAAGAAAGAACATCCACGCTGTATTTCAAGGCGATCTAGCGCATCGTTTGAATCTGACGTCCATACACGATCTGTGTGTGCAAGTACGCCGTAATCTACACGTGCACCACCTGACGAACAGCTTTCTATTTCAAGACCAGGGTGCGCCGCTTTAATACGGTCAATTAAACGATAAAGTGCCAATGTTTGCTGATGCACAGCAGGCTTGCCATCAAAATTACCCGCATGGTTAATATCGCGGTTCATATCCCATTTAATGTACTTAATAGTTGGGTATTCAACTAAAATATCGTCAATCGCTTTGTATAGGTACTCAACAACCTCAGAGCGCGTTAAATCAAGTACTAGCTGATTTCTAAAGCTTAACTGCTCGTTATTTTCTGAGCCTAAAACCCAATCAGGATGCGCGCGGTATAAATCACTATCTGGGTTAACCATTTCTGGTTCAAACCAAATACCAAACTCCATACCTAAGCTATTAACATGATCAATGACTGGCGATAAACCATCAGGGTAAATTTTGTAATCTACTGTCCAATCACCTAAGCCTGCATTGTCGCCACGGCGGCCTTTAAACCAGCCATCATCAAGTACAAAACGCTCAATACCTAACGGCGCTACTTTGTCGGCTAGTTGCTTAAGCGTGTCTACGTCGTGATCAAAGTAAATACCTTCCCACGTGTTGTAATGCACAGGGCGCGCTTTTTCACGTTGAGCTTGGCTAAGTAAATTAGCTTTAACAAAACGATGGAAATTACGAGAAAGCGCACTAAAACCTTCACTTGAAAACGAGCCATAAATGCTCGGGCTTTGATACGTTTGACCTTTAGCAAGTGTAAGCTCACCAGGAAGTAATAGCTCACCCATTTGTACATAACGACGACCTTCAGCTAAAAGCTCTGCGCGTAGTTTATTGTTGCCGCTCCAACCTAAATGAAAGCCGTAACATTCGCCGTGTTGCTCGCCTGCATTTTCGTTATGCACTAATAAACCAGGAAACACATCGTGTGATGTTTTGCCTTTACGGTTTTCGCGTACAAAACTCCCGAGCACTAAATCAACAGATTGACGCTGGAATTCGTTTGACCAACGACCTTCAAAGCTCACTATTTTGCTTACGCTATCTGGCAATTGAAATGTTGGCGCGGCGCAAAAATTAACGCTCAGTGGTGAGTCACCTAAATTAGTTAATACAGTATGTGCACTTAGTACGTCACTGTTATTGTCAAGCGTAATGCTGTGCACGACTTCAATACCACGAAGCTTATCTACACTTACAAACTCAACAGTCGCACTTGAAGGCTGACGCACTTCTTGAAGCTCTGGCCCAACTGACCATGCGATTGAATCATTTACTAGCTCAAGCCCTGGCGCGCCAGTAAAGCCTTCGCCTAATAAAGGAGATAGAGAAATAGGCGCTTCTTCAACCACGGCACATTTTACCTCTTGACGGGTAGCAAGCTGAGTAAGCATTGTTTCTGTTGTTTGCTCAGATAGGCGTTTACCAAAGTACAGTAACGCCGGTGTTTTGCTCTGGCAGTCGAAAATAACGGTGCTGTTTACACTGTCTAATCGATAAAATGATTTAGTGTCGGCCATGATTTTCCTATCCTCTTGTTCATTGTGTGAGTTATAAATATAACGAAAATTAGTAAGCTACACTATTTACTAAATGTATCTCTTTGCTTGAGCCACAATCTATCAGATGGTGACACTCAATAATAATAGTATATATCATACAAATTAGGTTTTGATAGTCTTTACATCGCAAATAGTCAGATAAACTCACTGGAAGTACCACTGTAATAAAAGTTATTAAACTAACCTTTACTTTAAAATTCTGTTATTGCTTTTAATATATATAAAAAATCGGCCAGAGTTGCCCCATGACCGATTTTGTCAGCTTAAACTATTTACAATCTATTTTTGTACTTGTACTTGTCCTGCGTCATCAAGTGCCGGTGTTTTACCTGCCCACTGCGCATTCAAACCAAATACCACTTTATTTACTATCAATGCAAAAGCTACACATACAATCAGTGTAATTGGCATTAAATGAATGTAATGAATGTCAGTATGTAGTGGTGAGTTTGCAAACGTAAGCATGCCGTACATTACAACACCTAAAATTACTGCTGCAATACCTGCACGTGCATCAACATTTTTAAATAATAAGCCCACTACAAAAATTGAGAATATAGGCATACTTAATAAGCCGTTTAATTGCTGTAGCAAGTTAATAATACTGTCTGCTTGCTGGTAAATTGGTACAAGTACCAGTGTTAAGCTTGTTAGTAGCAATGTTACGTAACCGCTTAGCTTTACAACACTTGGCTCTTTATTAAAGTAAGCTTCGTGAATGTCACACACGTATAGTGCTGTAGCTGAATTTAATAAGCTGTTGTAAGTAGAGAGTACAGCGGCTG
>NZ_AUTI01000190.1:0-2505 GCF_000497995.1 Pseudoalteromonas sp. TB25 | reverse complement strand
GATAGCGTAGCGCTGAGCTACAAAGCGCGTTACATTTATCTAATTAGCGGTTGGCATAACGACGGCAACGTAAACTTAGTACAAGTATACGACACGCAAAATAATACATGGCAACAAGCCTCGCCATTTTTAGGTGAGCCTGTATTTGGCCAAGCCGCTGCTATTAGTGGTAACACCATTGTTATTTGTGATGGCGTTAAAACACAAGCTAATCCTGATTCGCGTCGCTCGTTTGCAGGTGTAGCACAGTGCTTAAAAGGCACAATAGATTCAACTAACCCACAAAAAATAGATTGGCGTACCTTGCCACATCCAACAGGCACTGCTCACTACCGAATGGCAGCCACCAGCTATAATGGCAATATTTATATGATGGCAGGCTCTAATAACCCATATAACTACAGCGCAATAGGTTACGACGGCAAACCTGCACCAGCAAGTGACCATGTTTGGCGCTTTAGTATCAAAAAAAACGAATGGCAGATTTTATCCCCAGTTGAAGTAAAGAGCATGGATCATCGTGGCTTACTTGAGCACAGTGGGGTTTTATATCGAATTGGCGGCATTGATAATAATCAGCAAGTAAGCGCTAACGTGCTCGGTTACGAGGTTGAAAAGTGAACACTCTTTACATTACAGGAGCGGGAGTCAGCGCAGCCAGTGGTATTCCCACCTTTAGAGGGGAGGATGGTTATTGGACCATTGGCAGTAAAAATTATACGCCTATGGAAATGGCAACGCGCGCAATGTACCAAAACGCCCCAAAAGAGTTTTTAGCATGGTATTACCATCGCTTTGCAACGTATCGCAACCATGGCCCAAACGACGTACACCATTGGCTAAGTGACAAAAACCTAATTACTCAAAACATAGATGGGCTTGATGGCAAAGCGGGTAACAAAAATTACATAGCGATACACGGCAGGCTTGATCAAATGACCTTATTTCATGAGCAAGGTGAGCCTGTCACGCCACTTGCCACCCCGTGGGATAGTGTAGACGAAAGCCGCCTGCAAGAGTCTCTTTTTGAGCTATTTAATATTCAAAACCAAACGCCTGAGCTAAACCATTCATTTAAGCCCTTTGTTTTATTATTTGACGAATACTACACCGAGCTTTACAGAATAACACAAGCACAACAGCGTATGCTCAACGCCGATAAAATTGTATTTATGGGCACCTCGTTTAGCGTCAATATTACGCAAATGGCAATTGAAATAGCCCGAAATTACGACATTCCTGTTGAAGTGGTTGACCCTGAACCTGCACATATTTTGCACGCTAACGTCACATATAAAAAAATGAATGCATTAGATTACATTCAATCTAATTAATAAGTGCTATATTTTAAAGGGGTTGGTAATGTTTTCTTAAATATTACAATCTCTTTATATAATATTAACGAGTCAAAAATGTTATTATTATCCTGATTATAACAATACTAAAGAGATCTGAATGAGCGACTTAACTGCAATAGCAAACTTGTCCATTTTACTTGTAGAGCCTTCGGAGGTTCAGCAAAAAATAATAATAAAATCGCTTTTAGAAAGTGGTGTAAAACAAGTTGAAACTGCATCTACACAAACACAAGCGCTTAGCTTATTAGCAAGTTATCACCCTGATCTAGTTATAAGCTCTATGTATTTATCTGACGGGACAGCCGATTCACTATTGCAAGAAATAAGATCAAACCTTATCACCGAGCATCAACCTTTTATGCTTATATCGAGCGAGCGTAATAAAAAATACCTTGAGCAATTACGCCAATCGGGTGTGCTGGCTATTTTGCCTAAGCCTTTTAGCGCAAAAGCCATTACCCGCGCACTCAAAGCAACCCTCGATATCATAAGCGAAGAAGAAGTAGAACTTGATCATTTTGACGTAACGCTGCTGCGAGTTTTAGTGGTAGACGACAGCCGCTTTGCGCGTAAACACATAATACGCGTACTTGCGGGTATGGGAATACCTGCACCAATAGAAGCTGAAAACGGTAAAGAAGCTATTGAGCACTTAAACAACCAACCGTTTGACTTAATAGTAACCGACTACAACATGCCAGAAATGGACGGACGGGAACTAACAGAAGCCGTTAGAAGCTCAAATAGCTACTCACATATTCCTATTTTAATGGTGAGCTCAGAGGCAAACGACACTCACCTAGCTAACATTGCTCAAGCGGGAGTTGATGCTATTTGTGATAAACCGTTTGAACCGGCCACAGTGCGAGAATTATTGTTTAAAATAATGTCTTAAAAGTTAGTACAAGCGTAGGACGGTTATTATTTGGCCTACGCTCATCTTTAAAATACATTTACTATTACAGTTTTCCTAATCTATAAATGAGTAATGCAGTTTTTTTAATGTTTTTATCAAGGCTGGTTAAATCGGCTGTTTCGTTTTTAGTATGCGCGCCGCTGCCCATCAAACCTAAACCATCAAGTGCCATATCAACATGATTTGCCGCAAACGAAATATCAGCCGCACCTGCATTGCGTGGATTGGCGG
>NZ_AUTI01000189.1:0-19920 GCF_000497995.1 Pseudoalteromonas sp. TB25 | reverse complement strand
TTGCAGGCTGGTTTAGGAAAAACGCCTCTATTAGCGGCATTATTGATCCCCCCCGATAACTCCTAATAGAGCATTTTAACAGCCTTTATTGAGGCTTTTAAAATGCTATTGGGTATGAAAGTAATAACCCTATAAAGATAGCCAAACCCACGTAATGATTATTTAAAAACGCTTTAAAACAGGCATCTCTTTCACGTTTATGAATAAGCGTTTGTTGGTATGCCAATAGGCCCACAGCAATACTTAAACCAACGCCAAATGCGACACTTAAATGATTGCTTATACCAATAAAAGCAACCAACGCTATAAATACAGCATTAAGTAAAAAGATAATATGGCGGTCGTATTTACCAAATAAAATAGCGGTTGATTTTACCCCTATTTTTAAATCGTCGTCCCTATCAACCATCGCATACATGGTGTCGTAAGCCACTGTCCAGCAAATATTGGCTATAAATAATAACCATGCCTGCTGTGGTAGTGCATTAATTGAAGCCATATACGCCATAGGAATAGCCCAACCAAATGCAGCCCCTAAAACAACTTGAGGTAACTGTGTATAGCGCTTCATAAAGGGGTAACAAAAGGCTAAAGCCAAAGCACCAAAAGAAAGCAAAATAGTATTGACGCTAAGCATTAATACTAAAATGAACGCAATAACTATGAGTAGTAAAAATAGACTAAGTGCTTCACCACTACTCACCTGTCCTGAAGCTAGCGGCCGTTGAGCTGTGCGTTTTACCGAGCCGTCTATTTTTCTATCTGCAAAATCATTAATTACACACCCTGCGCTACGCATAACAACAACGCCCAGCGTAAATATAATAAAGTTGAGTAAGCTCGGCACCCCACTATTAGCAAGCCATAAAGCCCAGTATGTTGGCCAAAGTAATAACAAGGTACCAATGGGCTTATCTATACGCATTAACTGTATATAATAAGGAATATGTTTTGGCTTTAAAGCGGCTAATTTCATGAGTATAAATATGCTCCAGGTAAAAACACTTCACACACTAAAAACTTATATTCTTTGAGTGAGAATACACTTCGACGCCCTAGTAAGTTTTTCTCGGGTAAGTTCAATTTTGTAACTAATTGCTGAATAGGGTGCGTGTCATCAAAATAAGCAATTTCTATATCCGTTCGTTTTAATGCTGGGTCTTGAAAAATCACATCACCTAAAGGACGCTCGCCCATATTGTGCAAAGGATTAATAGAATCATTTTTAGGAAGCCAGCTTTGTGCGTACACCACAGGTTTGTTATCGCACAGTAAGAGAACTTCTCTATTAATAGCTGTTTTAGCTGTGCTGTTTAGTAGTAAGTTTTGCTCTGGGCTTAAAGTAAATAACTGCTCACTTAATACCTTTACATTAAAAGTTTTTGAGTTACTTTTTAATTTAGCCGTTAATGAATTCTGTTCAAAAAGCCACTCTTGCTCTAGAGGAGATAAGTCACTTATATAAGAAGTGGACTGCCAATTAGCAGATATAGACAGAGGATAAGTAATCACAATAGCTCAACAAAATAAAAAACAACGAGATGATACCATTGCCAAAGCTTTTGAAAAAGTCATGTTTTATAACCATAAATAATTGCTTGGCGCTGTTTATTACCTACTATTAAGTATAAACTATTTGTAACAAGTTTTAAGAAACGCTTTAAATATGAAAAAAATAGTATACGCAGGTCTTTTTACGTTCTTTGTAAGCGTTATAAGCTTTACAGCTCGTGCTGAATCCACAGTTGGTTATTTTGGTTTTGAGCCAGATATAATCACCAACTACATTGGCGCATCAAGTAAAAAAATGGGCTATGTGCGTGTAACTATTGATTTAATGCTTACTGACACTTCTGATATTGCAGTGGTTGAACACCACACGCCATTACTTCGTGATGCCCTAGTAGAGATTTTATCTAAAGAACCAGAAGAAAAAATAAAATCACTTACTGGCCGTGAAGAAATACGTGCAAAGTGCGCCGAAAAACTAAAAAGCCTGCTAAAAGAAGAAACAGGACAAGAGATCATCCGTGAAGTCTTGTTCACTAAATATTTATATCATTAGTATTTAACGTTTTGCGTTAAATATTTTGGCGGTATAGGCAAAAGCCATACCGCTAAGTAACCCACCTAAGTGCGCCCAATTAGCCATACCTACAAACAATACATCAGCAAACCCAAGCACTAACCAAATCAACATAAAGCCAACAATAGCCGTACTTACAAGCGCAGGCTTGTTAGGATTTAAAAAGCTATGAATCCAGCAAAAACCAAGTAGCCCATACACCACACCACTCAAGCCGCCAAAGTTAGGACCAACCATTAAGTATTGTGCCCAATTACTTATAAGTGCAGTTACTAAAAACAAACCTATTAGGGTGAGTTTTCCGCATTGTTTTTCGATATTGTCACCAAGCGACATCCACCAAATTAAATTAAACACTATATGCATCGCGCTAAAATGTACGAGGGCGGGCGTTAACCAACTTAAAGGCTGCGTAGGTTTAAACTGCATCATGGTGTAAATGGTCTCAAAACCACCTAGTAAAAAAGCAAAATAAATTATAACGCTTACAATACTTACGGTTTGATTTAACCAGCTAAGCGCTTTAAATCGCGTCATTAGATTAAGTGATTGCCCTTGGTATTTAAGCGGCGATTGTGTGCTACCTACATCCCATGAAGCTTGTTGATAGCGTTCATGGTTAGGGTTTTGTGTAAATTCGGCCCATAAAGGTTGTA
The DNA here is from genome assembly GCF_000497995.1 of Pseudoalteromonas sp. TB25. Lineage (NCBI taxonomy): Bacteria > Pseudomonadati > Pseudomonadota > Gammaproteobacteria > Alteromonadales > Pseudoalteromonadaceae > Pseudoalteromonas > Pseudoalteromonas sp. TB25. Next base: position 17,178 of record NZ_AUTI01000189.1, on the reverse strand, counting down.
TTTGATGAAAATGCTCAGGCGCAACACTAATAATGACATTGCTACCATCTGAGGAGCTTAATTGTCCTTGTAAACCTTGGCTTTTTAAATAATCTATAAAGCCCTGTGCGGCGCGCGGGTTATTTAAACTGCCAAGCTCTATCATCGCTCTACTTTCTCGCTGTAAGCAGCTTCCCAAGCTGTAAAGCCGCCATCCATACTGTAAACGTCTTCAAAACCTTGCTCAACTAAGTAGCTAGCTGCGCCTTGTGAGCTCATACCGTGGTAGCAGACAATAATAATTGGCTGATCGAATTCTTTTTCCATCATAAATTGTGCGATATTACCGTTAGAAAGTGCTTCTGAGCCTGGAATGCGACCGGCTTGATACGAATTAGGATCGCGAATATCTGCAATTACCACGTCTTCTTTATCTAAAAGCTCTAACGTTTGCGCTATAGAAATATGTTTAAATGCCATTGAAATCTCTTTAATTAATAGTATAAAAAAGGCGGCTAAAGCCGCCCTTCTTGTAATTTAGTTAGGAACTAATCCCAGTTTAAAATTACTTTACCTGACTGACCTGAAATCATCATATCAAAGCCAGCTTGGAAGTCATCCACAGAATATTGATGTGTAATGATTGGGTTTAAATCTAGGCCAGATTGAATCAAACTTGCCATTTTGTACCACGTTTCGAACATTTCGCGACCGTAAATACCTTTAATCACTAAACCTTTAAAAATAACTTGGTTCCAGTCAACTGCCATATCAGATGGTGGAATACCCAGCATGGCAATTTTACCGCCGTGGTTCATATTATTAAGCATTGAATTAAACGCGCTTGGCACACCTGACATTTCAAGGCCAATATCAAAACCCTCTGTCATACCTAGCTCTTTCATTACATCTTCAAGCTTTTCATTGGCAACGTTTACAGCGCGTGAAGCCCCCATTTTACGTGCTAAATCTAGGCGGTATTCGTTTACGTCGGTAATTACAACGTGGCGAGCACCAACATGTTTTGCAACAGCTGCTGCCATAATACCAATTGGGCCTGCACCAGTGATAAGTACATCTTCGCCAACTAAGTCAAACGATAGTGCGGTATGAACTGCGTTACCAAATGGGTCGAAAATAGAAGCGAGTTCGTCAGAAATATTATCTGGAATTTTAAATGCGTTAAATGCAGGAATAACTAAATATTCGGCAAACGCACCTTCACGGTTTACACCTACACCCGTTGTATTACGGCATAAATGTACACGCCCTGCACGACAATTTCGACAATGCCCACACGTAATATGCCCTTCGCCAGATACGCGGTCGCCAACCTGAAAGCCACGAACTTCTTGGCCCATATCAACGACTTCACCAACATATTCATGGCCAACAACCATAGGCGTTGGAATGGTTTTACTTGCCCATTCGTCCCACTTGTAAATATGTACGTCGGTACCACAAATAGCTGTTTTGCGAATTTTAATCAGTAAGTCGTTATGACCTACTTCTGGCTTTGGTGCATCTGTCATCCAAATGCCCGGTTCTGCTTTTAATTTTGATAATGCTTTCATAATCCACACTCAATTAAAAAACCGAAGCAAGGCTTCGGTTTAAAATAAAATTAAATAACGCCCATTTCTTTACCAATACGGGTAAATGCATCGATAGCTGTATCGAGTTGCTCAATACTATGTGCCGCTGAAATTTGTGTACGAATACGCGCTTGCCCTTTTGGTACTACAGGGAATGAAAAACCAGTAACATAAATACCTTCAGCAAGTAGCTTATCAGCCATTAACGAGGCTACTTTGGCATCTCCTAGCATTACTGGGATGATTGCATGATCTTTACCTGCACACGTAAAACCAGCAGCTTCCATTTGCTCACGGAAATATTTAGCATTTGACCAAAGTTTAGCGCGAAGCTCGCCGCCATTTTCAAGCATTTCAAGTACTTTAATTGATGCAGTAACAATTGAAGGCGCTAATGAGTTTGAGAACAAGTATGGGCGTGAACGCTGACGTAACCATTCAACAATTTCTTTTTTACCTGATGTATAACCACCTGAAGCACCGCCCAGCGCCTTACCTAATGTACCGGTGATAATATCTACACGGTCTAATACATTACAGTACTCAGGTGTACCCTTACCGTTTTCGCCAACAAAGCCAACTGCGTGAGAGTCATCTACCATTACAAGCGCATCATATTTATCGGCTAAGTCGCACACAGCTTCTAAATTACAAATAACGCCGTCCATAGAAAACACGCCATCGGTAGCAATTAGTTTAGTTTTAGCACCGGCTTCGTCTGCTGCAATAAGTTGCTTCTCAAGATCAGCCATGTCGTTATTTGCATAACGAAAACGCTTAGCTTTACATAAACGTACACCGTCGATAATTGATGCATGATTTAATGAATCAGAAATAATAGCGTCTTCTGCGCCTAAAATAGTTTCAAACAAACCTGTGTTTGCGTCAAAACATGAAGAATATAAAATAGTATCTTCTGTTTCTAAAAACGCACTGATTTTTTGCTCTAGTGTTTTATGGATATCTTGAGTGCCACAAATAAAACGCACTGAAGCCACACCAAAACCATGATTATTTAAACCATTCTGCGCCGCTTCAATTAACTCTGGGCTATTAGCTAAACCTAAATAGTTATTAGCACAAAAGTTGATTACTTTACCTGATGCAACTTCGATTTGAGCTTGCTGCTGGGACTTAATAATACGTTCGTTTTTATACAAACCTTCGGTTTTTACGTCTTCAATTTGCTGTTGTAGCTGGCTAAAAAAAGCAGATGCTCTCATCTAGGTTCTCCATATATTTGAACGGGTAAACAACCGCACTTTCGCGGCTGTTTATTATGCGGGGTATTGTAAAAGTTTAATGGGTAAAATGCACGGTTTGCAGTTCGTCGCAAACGCCCTCAGTTGGAAGGAATTCCTGCCAGTTTACAGGCTGTTTATTTATGTTTTTAAAAGTGCAGGTAAACTACTTATAGAATCGATAATTAAATCAGCTTCTTGCTTAGCGCTTTGGTCAAAGCTTTGCCCTGAACGCACTAAAACGCGTGTAGTGATGCCCGCTTTTTTCGCAGCCTGCATATCACTGAGCTTATCGCCCACCATAATACTGCAAACAGGGTCGATATTATGCTCTTGTATGCCCTGTAATAACATTCCTGGCGCAGGCTTTCTGCAACTGCACTCTTTCAAATATTCAGGGCGCGCTTTTTTAGGGTGATGCGGGCAAAAATACACATCGGTAACTGCAATGCTGTGGGCACTAAACTGGTCTTTCATCCACTCGGTCAGTGCTAAAAAATCAGCTTCGGTGTAATAACCTCGACCAATTCCAGATTGATTAGTGACGATTATGATTTTATAGCCTGCATCATAAAATGTTTTACAAGTGCTAAAAACACCGTCAATAAATTCAAATTTATCACTTTGATACACATAACCATGATCAACATTTACCACGCCATCTCGGTCTAAAAAAAGCGCTTTATTTTTTTGTTGTGCATTCATTACAAAGACTCTTTTTGTACAACATGGTCAAACATCGCTTTTACATCATCAACTGTAATTTGGCTCATTAGATCATCGCCTTTTACGCGTGTCCCCCACGCTACTTGCTCAGCCGTTTTACCTGTTTGCTTAAGCAAGTTTTGGTGATAAACCTCAACCACGTAATCTTGGTATAAGTAAGGACCTGTGCGTGCTGGGTTTGAATGAGCATATAAACCAATAACCGGCGTACCAACTGTTACTGCCATATGCGCAGGACCCGTGTCGGGCGCAAGCACTAAGCTGCCACGCTTTAACACGCACAACAACTCTTTGAGTTTTGTTTTACCTACTAAATTTAAAATAGGCGTGTTGCTGTGCTCAATAATGCTATTTGCTAGGTTAATTTCAAGTTCTGTTGGACCACCCGTCAATACCACCTTAAAGCCTTGCTCGCTTGCATAATCAGCCAATGTGGCATAACGATCAGCGAGCCAATTACGCTGCGCTTTACTAGCTGCGGGCGATATTACTAATAGTTTATTAGTTAGGTATTCTGGTGTTAGTAACTCATCTGCAACCGCTTGGTCTTGCTCGGTATATGGCATGTTCCAACTCGGTTTATAATCAGAAACACCAATGGCTTTTGCAAAACCTTTAAAGCCTTCAAGAACGTGCGCCTGAGCTTGTGGCTCTATTCGTTTATTAATAAATAAGCTATGTAATTCTTTTGAACGAGCCCAATCGAACCCTATTTTTACTTTTGCAGGAATACAACGCGCTACAAACCCAGCCCTTAATGCAACTTGCATATTAAGAAGCACATCAAACTTTTGGTTGTTGAAGCGTTGCTTTAAGCTTTTAAGCGCTGCTTTGCCTTGCTTTTTATCAAATACCACCAGCTCAACACCCTGTAAGTCAGCAAGTAACATGGCTTCTATTTTGCCAATTACCCAGGTGATTTTCGCATTCGGGTGTGCTTTTTGAATGGCTTGTACAGCACTCACACCATGACATACGTCACCAATGGCTGAGAGTCTTAATATACAAATAGATGAATAATTAGGAGCTTGAGTCACACATTCCCTTAGGTATTAAATACAAAAGCCGATCTTAAATTATAATCACGCTATTGCAAGCACTTATCCTGCGCTTTAAAACGCGCTAATATAGACACATTATTTAGCAATTACACAGAGCTATGTTTAAACAACACGTGCAAGGCAATCACACGCTATTAAGCCACCCTAAATACACAAGCCAAATTACCCTCGATTGGTTTGATGCAAATTATTGGCAACAACAAAATAAAATTGTGGGCGCTAAAAAAGGTCGAGCAACTGCGTGGTTTTTTAAGCAAGACGAATTAACAGCCGTACTTAGGCATTATTGGCGCGGTGGCTTAGTGGGTAAATTGCTAAGCGATCAATATTTATACCCAGGACTTGAACAAACCCGCGTATTTAAAGAGTTTAGCTTAATGAGTAAGCTTATAGAGCTTGGTTTAAACGTACCAACCCCTGTTGCAGCTAAAGTAACCCACAGCGGATTAATTTACCGTGGTGATATTATTACCGAGGCTGTTAAAGGTGCTAAAAGTGTACTCGATATATTAATTGAACGCCCATTGACTGAAGATGAGTTGGAGCGCATTGCTAAAACAATCGCGCTATTTCATTCAAAAGGTGTGTATCACGCCGATTTAAACATTAATAACATATTGTTTGATGATACTGGTGATGTGTATATTATCGACTTTGATAGAGGTGAAATAAGAGCGCCGAACCCACAGTGGCAACAAAGTAATATGGCACGCCTTGAGCGCTCATTTTTAAAAGAGCAAGCTCGAAATGATGTATTTAATTGGCAAGTGAATGACTGGAAAACTCTGCACAGCAACTACCTCAAAACACTCGCTAATATAAGTTAACTTAGTTAGCCAATGCTAAATACTGCAGAGCAACCTGCTCTGCCTGTACTTGTTTTAGAATATCTGCGTTTTCTACATTTGGCTTATCTGCTAGCACCTGCTTAACGGCATTGGCTAATGCCTCACTTTGTTGAACGGGTACTAAATATTTACTCAGCTCGCCTGTTAATATCTCGCTTGGTCCAAATGTACAATTAGTGCTAACTACCGGAGTACCCACCGCTAAAGCCTCAATTAATACCGTTGGCAGCCCTTCAAAATCAGAGCTCAAAACTAAAGCTTTGGCATGCTTAATCCAGTTGTACGGGTTTTGTTGAAATCCAGGCACTACTAACTGTTTATCTATGCCATATTGCTGTGCAAGCTTTAACACTTTTGCAGGTTTATTACATAAAAGGACTAACTTGTATTTTTTATCAAGCTTTGCAAATGCTGCAAATAATATATCGTGGCGTTTTTGTTTGGCGAGCCTTCCTACATGAATTAAGTAAGGCTCATTTGGGATGTCGTTATTTTTCTCATTTGCTTGTTGGTTTATTTTTTCAAAATCGAACGGGTTATAAATAGTCGCGATTGCACTTGGGTTAATTAAATCCCCTTGTGTTATTTCTTTTTCAACACCCTTTGATACGCAAATAAGTGATTTACCATTTAAGTTTTGCTTACTTTTTTTAAGGTATAAATATGAAAATGGACCTAACTTTTTTTGACGGGCAAGTTCTGAATTGACGGAGTTATGAATAACAAAGTGAACATTTTTGATATTACTAAGCGCGAGCAAGTTATTACTTCTATCAAGGTTAGAAAGCACTAGGTCAATATTGCCAATCTCGCTTTGTTTTTTTTCAAACCACGCTTCTAATCGCAAAATACTATTTTTTCGCTGCCAGAATCTATCTACTTTAGATGCTCTATCAGGAAAAAGGCTATCAACTTTAACTATATCAGGAATGTCATACTCAGCGTTGCTCGCAAGAGATAATATAGTGACATTGTGCTGTAGTTTCGCCATTTTTTCAGCCAAAGTAAGCATTACTTTTTCAGCACCACCACCTACTAGTGAATCAATTACAATCACTATATTCATAAGCGATCTCCTACAAGCATATTTTTTATGCCAGTAGTGATCACGTCGAAGCTATGTGTACTATCGAGTTGCTTATACTTACCAATAAATTCACTATAAAAAGGCTCGGTAATAACTTGAGCTATTTTCGTTGTAATTTCATCAATATCAAGATTCGCTTTTATTACAACACCTGCATTAACGCAATGATCCAAACGTGTATTTTGATCTTTTGAGATAGCACATGCCACAACAGGGGTTTGAACTGCAATTGCTTGCAATAAAGTATCTCCACCACTAAGTAATGCGACTTTAGCTTGGCTCATTAATGCCAAAAATTCGGTTCCTTGCAGGCTTGATAAACAAGTAACCTCATCACTTTTAGGAATTGCTTTATTATAATTTGCACCAAACACAACAACTGCTTTTAAACCAGTATGCTTAGTAATTTTAAGCGCGGCTTTAAAGTAAACCTCAGCACAATTAAGATTATTTAATATATGCCCGCCAGAACCCGCATTAACAATAAAATAGCCATCAGATACTAAGTTATAGCGATTTAAAACATCACGTTTTTGCTCACAAGAAGCAAATGCAACAAAAGGGCCTACATTACGAGGGTGTGCCAAGGGAAATATGTCTAACTTCGCACTTTCAGCCCATGTAAGTGGCTCAATACAATAATCAGGCTGTACAACCCAATGTGTATCAATTAAATTAATCCTGTTTAGCTTCAATCCCTTAGCGCGTTTTTTTGCATGCTGAGAAATAAATATAACTTTAGCGCCTACTTTTTTAGCCGCTTTCATATGCCCTGCACGTCCTGCACAATCAAAAACAACGACGTCAGGTTTAAATTGCTCTATAAAGTCGCAAACAGAATCAAGCTCTTTAGTCGCTGAGTGTTCAAGCAATGTGGCTTCAAAAGGACACTTTTTTGCGTAGCTTGTATGCTTGTTTAGTATGAAGTGAATATCGAGAGAATCAGTAAGTTCTGCCTTTAAACTTTGAGCCAACAACAACGAGCGCATATATTCACCAATGCCTTCTGGTGATGATACGGGAATAAATAAAAGTCGTTTGTTGCTCATTACATTCTCAATTTCCTATTTGAACTCCAGTATACCAATCAGATACTTATTACGATAGCTAGGTTACATTTTAATATATTAAATTAGCTCTATAAATTTGATTATTTACTGCAATAACAAGCTTAGGTTGATAAACTTAGCCGCAATCTAAATCACAAGGATCTGAACTTTGCGAAACAGAATTTTTCTACTTTCTACTCTTTTTTGCGCTATGAGCGCGTCAGTTAATGCTGAACCATGGGTAAAACCCGATGATTACGGTCTTAGAGCTGATATTCAACAATTAGCTGATGCCGGTGTTATTTTAGCTCCTGTAACTACCTATCCGCTTATGTGGAAAAGTTTTATAAGTGATCTGCAAAGCATGCCGCTTGAGCAATTATCTCCAAGCTTGCAAGATGCTTTACTTCGCGTTAAGCATCGATATAAATCAGAAAATAGCAGCTCGCATAGTCTTCAATTATCAGCTTTTGCAGCCACAGATCCGATCATAGCAACAAGCTTTGGTGCAACAAATACACAAGAAACAGAGCTTTCAGCAGCTTACGCTTATTTAGGCGATAACTTTGCAGCTAAAGTAGCTATAAATTACAGAAGCGACGGTAAAAAATGTTTAGTTGATGGAAAAACGACTGACGATATAGTTACCGATGAGCAAGCTTTAACCGATTGTAACGATACCTCACTTGACGATAGTTACTTAGCTTACCGTTTAGGTAACTGGATTTTTAGAGCCGGTGCTGTTGAGCAATTTTGGGGACCTGGTGTTGATAACAGCTTAATTATGTCTGGTAATGCGAAACCTTTACCTGCACTAAGTGTAACCAGAGAAAAAAGTACTGCTTTTGAAACACCATGGTTAAGCTGGATTGGTCAATGGGGCTTTACCGCACAAATGGCTAAACTTGAGTCTACACGTGTAATTCCTGATGCTTTACTTTGGAGCAGTAGATTAAATATACGCCCAATACAACAATTAGAAATTGCTGTTAGCTGGTCTGCACAATGGGCAGGAGACGGCCAACCAGGCTCTGCAGGTGATTTTATTGATGTCATAACTGGGCAAACAGCATGTATTGATGGCAATGTTAGTTGTGATAGCCAATTAGAGTCAAAAATAGGTAATCAATTAGCAGGCATAGATATTCGCTGGTCAGATACACTTTTCAACCAACCTTATGCTGTATATGCCAGTACGATTGGAGAAGATGCCAGTTCGCAGTTTAAGCCAGCCGATAGAGCCTATTTGTATGGTGTACAGACAACACAACGTGTATATGATCAAAACTTATTAATAAATGTAGAGTACATAGATACAGGTGTTTCATGTCAAGCTGAATCAATAGTTGAAAATTGTTACTATGAGCATTCAGATTACAAATCGGGTTACCGTTACCACGGTCGCACTATTGGCTCTACTTATGATAACGATGCACAGTCAGTTGTTTTCACCCTATTAGGTCAGTTATCTAATGGAGACGATTGGCAGGTAAAATTACGCAGTGTTGATTACAACAGCGATAACCGTGACCTTTATCCTAATAATCCTGACTTAGGAAATACAATTACTAAAACAGGCTTTAATAGTAAGCAATTAGAGCTTCGTTATAGAATGCTTTCTATGGGAGGGCGAGTCACTTTAGGTGCTTTTGCATCTAACAATGACGGTGCTGAAAACGATACATCAGCATTTGCTAAGTATGAATTAAATTTTTAGTAAGTTACTTTATTAAAAATAAAAAGGGATGAAAACACTGTTTTCATCCCTTTTTTGTATTTTTTAAGCAAACTTAAATCAGTAATTATACCAATTGCATTAAATTAGTGTTCTATTATAGCGATAAGAAAACAGCTCAATAACAAGGCTAAAATTATGATACATAGTTGTTCTATATAAATAGTTTTTAACGTAGTTAGTGAGTTATTTAATACGCTAAAATGATCATGTTTTTAATAAAATTGGTATTACTGTTTAATTTTACTAATTACTTTTGATGTTGAGCACCCATCTAAAAATTCAAGCACTTCAACTTTTCCGCCATGGCGAAGTACATGCTCAGCACCCGCTATTTGCTCTACGGTGTAGTCGCCACCTTTAACTAAAATATCAGGGCTTATTTGCTCAATTAATTTAGCGGGAGTATCGTTTTCATCTAAGCTACCAAACGGAATAACCCAATCAACTGATGAAAGTGCGCTAAGTACCATCGCACGCTCATCTAGTGGGTTAATAGGGCGTTCTGCCCCTTTTAAACGCGTAATTGATTCATCATTATTTAATCCAACAACGAGTCTATCGCCTCGTGCTTTAGCTTGCGCTAAATAACGTACATGCCCCGCATGTAAAATATCAAAACAGCCATTAGTGAATACAATGGTTTCGCCGTTTTGTTTTGCAAATTCAATATGCTGAAGTACATCATCAAATGGTGTTTGGTAATGCTCACCCGTAGTATGTAAATACTGACCAAGCTTGCGGCTTAGCTCCTCTGGCGAGACAGTTGCAGCCCCAAACTTACTCACAACGATACCTGCGGCTAAATTAGCAATTTCGACAGCATCTTTAGGTTCCATGCCAGCACCAAGCATAACCGCGAGTGTAGCTATAACCGTATCACCGGCCCCGGTTACATCGCTTACTTCAAGCTCTTGCGCTGCAAAATCAAATTTTTCATCTGCACTAATAAGCGACATACCTTGCTCAGAACGCGTAAGTAACATAGCTTTAATGCCATTTTTGCTTATTAAATCACGCGCACTTGCTGCTAAAGCTGCTTCTGAATCGGTTTGACCACCCGCTAACTTAAACTCATGTAAATTAGGCGTAATGTAATCAGCACCTTCGTATAAGTGTAAGTCTGGCGATTTAGGGTCAATTAAAACGGTTTTTCCGGCGCCCTTAGCAAGGCTTACCATTTCTTTAATTAAGCTTAAAGATCCTTTGCTGTAATCAGAAAACACAATGAAGTCGTATTCATCAAGTACAAGCTCTAAGCGGTTTAATAAAAGCTGGCTGTGTTGCTCGGTAAATGTTTCTTCTAAATCAAGGCGAACGAGTTGTTGATGGCGGCTAATAACACGCATTTTTGAAATAGTCGGTAAATCACATACACTGACTAATTGTGAGCTTATTTTTTCACCTTTTAGGATGGTCTCTAAAATCTGCCCGCTTTCGTCCTCACCAATTAAACCCAATAAGCCAACTTTTGCATCTAAACGCGCTATATTTTTTGCAACGTTAGCTGCGCCACCGGCTTTGTCTTCAAATTTACTTACTTTAACAACCGGTACTGGCGCTTCTGGCGAAATTCGACCTGTATCACCATACCAATAGCGGTCTAGCATTACATCGCCAACAACTAATATTCGTGCCGCTGATAAGTTTTTTAATAACGATAAATCCATTACTGCTGCTCCGCAACAACCATATCCATGGCTTCACATAACCAGTGACCTATAAACATGTGAGCTTCTTGAATACGTGCTGTTTCGTCATTTTTTATAATAATAGGTAACTTAGCAATGTCTTTTACTTTACCGCCATCACGTCCAGTTAATGCAACAGTAAAAGCGCCTAGTTTATTTGCAGCCTCTAATGCTAAATTAATATTGTTACTAGTACCTGATGTGGTTAAACCAATAACTAAATCTTCTGGCTTGCATAGCGCTTGAACTTGGCGTTCAAATACCGTATCAAAGTGATAATCGTTGCTGTGCGCTGTTAAAATTGAGGTGTCGGTGGTCAATGCCATTGAGGCAAGCGGACCTCGTTCTAATTTATAACGCACTACAAATTCTGCAGCTAAATGCTGTGCATCTGCTGCACTACCACCGTTACCAAACCAAACAATCTTGCCACCAGCTTGTAATGCACTATGGCATGCTTCTAACAATTGCATAGATTCTTGATGATAAGCCTCCATCGTTTCAAATAATGCCTGATGACGGTTTAATGTTTCAACGTAGCTAGTTGCCACTGAATCGATAATTGACATGAAAAAATTCCTCTTGGAACTGAAATGGCAGGAAAAATTAAATTCATTATTCCATAATTTTATTTAATTGTGTGTATTTTATCGGGTTATAACTGAACCCAGACCATATTTTATAACGAGTCTGTTTAGAAAACGGCTATTTCACGGTAAACTAACGCCACTTCCCTTTAAGAAAGATCAGTATGGCACGCATTTTTTACTCATTCGCATTAATTATTATTAGCCCACTGATTGTATTTTATCTCTATATTTTACGAGGTAAAAAAAACCAAGGCTATCGTGCACACTTTAAAGAGCGCTTTGGGTTTGTCAGTAAGTCTTTATTTACGGTTAAGACTAAACCTTTAGTTTTTCATTGTGCTTCTGTTGGCGAGGTACTTGCCGCAACGCCACTTATTAAAGCTTTGCAAAAAGTGCATCCAAATTTAAATATACTTATAACCTGTAATACTCCAACAGGCAGAGAGCAAATACTTAGCCAGTTTAAAAATACTGTAGCGTGTAGCTATTTACCAATCGATTTCCCGTTTGCGACGGCTCGATTTTTAAAGCGTATAAAGCCACAAGCATTATGTATTTTAGAAACCGAGCTATGGCCAAATTTAATGGCGATAAGCCACAAAAAAAACATACCAGTGCTTGTCATCAATGCAAGACTCTCTGAAAAGTCACTGCAGGGCTATCAAAAGGTCGCTAAATTAACGCATATTATTATGCGCTCAATTACGGTACTTGCGAGTCACAATAAAACAGATGCTACACGCTTTATTGAACTTGGTCTTGAAGCTTCAAAAAGCCATGTAACAGGCTCAATAAAATTTGATATAACACCAAGTGAAGAGCAACTAGCTAAAGTACTCAACCTTAAACAGCTTTATAGTAGTAATGAACGCTTTGTATGGGTGGCAGGCTCAACACATCCTGTTGAGCATGAGCTGGTACTTTTAGCCCATCAAGAATTACTAAAAAAGCAACCGAACGCATTACTTATAATTGCCCCGCGCCATCCAGAGCAATTTGACAAAGTGGCAGAGCTTTTAACGCAAAGCCCACTTAGCTTTAGCCGTCGTAGCCAAAATAACTATAATAATGAGCAAATACTCCTTGCTGATACGCTTGGTGAATTACAGTGTTTATATGGCGCTGCAAATGTGAGCTTTATTGGTGGCAGCTTAATTCGCAGAGGTGGGCATAACCCACTGGAATCAGCAGCGTTTTCGGTAGGTGTAATAACAGGTCCACACACATACAATTTTGACCATGTTTATCCCGAGCTAACAAAGCTCAAAGGTGCTGTAGTGGTTGATAGTAACGACGAACTCGCAAAGCAGCTTATAACGTTTAGCCAAAACACAAAAGCGTGCCAAACCTTAGGTATTAAAGCTGCGCAATGCGTAACTAAAAACCAAGGTGCTATACAAAAAACACTTAACATTATTAATCAATATTTAGAGCCAAAACCGTGACCAACATAGCTATAAGCCAAACCCGTGAATGGGTGTCATCTGTTATTGTTAAATATAACTTTTGCCCATTTGCACGTAAAGAAGTGGAAAATAACTGTATTCATTACATAGTAAGCTCTGCAACGAGCATGGATGATGCTGTAATGGATATGCTTGAGCAATGTGTTGAGCTTGACCGTGAACCAGAGCGCGAAACAACCCTTATCATGTTTGACAATGGCTTTAGTGACTTTGAAGACTTTTTAGACTTGGTCGATTTAGCTAATGCACTTTTAGTCGCGCAAGGCTTTGAAGGTAAGTATCAAATCGCTAATTTTCATCCTGATTACGTATTTGCTGACAGTGATGAAACCGATGCCGCAAACTACACAAATAGAGCGCCCTTTCCTACATTGCATTTAATCCGCGAAGCAAGTATGAGCGAAGCACTTGATAGTTATAACGAGCCTGAATCTATTCCTGAGCATAATATAAATCTAGCAAGGCGTAAGGGGATTGGTTTTTGGCAGCAGTTACTTGAAGGCTGTAAAAAACCGAGCGCTTAAATGCTCGGTTTTATTTTGGTTTGTGCAGAACAAGACAATAACAAACGCTTATTTTTTAACCCAGTTGCCATTTACTTCAACGTAATGACCACTTTGGGTTTTTTCAATTGTTTTAGCGGCAGCAAGTGCTTCTACTTGTGAAAGCGACAAGTTATTCTTTTTAGCGAGCTTTAAGTACTGCGCTTTACGCTTTGCATTTATGTCATCAACAACGGCTTTTGCCTCTGCGTTTTGTACAACAAGTCCTAAATAACCAGAGCTATCTTCACCTACTAAACCTTGGTTTTTAGCGTCATCAAGGCTAATAGCCCAAGCAGAGAAAGACATACATACTGCACTAACTAACGTAATAATATTTAATTTTTTCTTCGTATTCATGTTCTAGCTCCTTAAAATAACTCACTGTCGTCACTAAATAAATTGTCGAGTTCTTTATCTACTTTTACGCGAATTTCGTGATCGACCTTCACATTTAAATTAATAGTAATGGGTTCTTTAGCAGACACCTCAACACGATGCGTGCAAGCACTTAGTGTACTAATAGCACTCAGCGCGAGCAGTACTTTTATCAATAACGACTGTCTCATTATTAGTTTCCTTTTTGTGAGTATTGTTGCTCAACTTTTTGTGTAATTTCGTCACTTAAACGCAGTGCGCGTAAAAGTGTAAATACGTTTTCTTCGTGGTTATAATTAAAGTTAACCTGCTGCTGCTCTGCTTTATTATAGCCTTGCAAATTAACCCCTAGTTTTAACCAACCATCATTTTTTAGTGCCACACTGCTATTAAGTTTTTGAATATCTAAATTAGTTAATAGCCCTAACACAGGTTGTAACTCTTGCTGTTGCTGCATTACTGAATCAAAAGCGGCATTATTGGTAATTTTTAAATTACCTGTTCCTTGGCTAAATAAGCTACCGTCAATTATTTCAATTTTTCCACTATCAAAGTGAACCGGTAAAGACCCCGCCAAGCGTCCCGTTAATACAATGCCCGACTTATCGTCGAGTGTAACAAGTTTGCTTGCATCAATATTTTCAAACTTAACATTAGCAACTTGGTTTGGCTTCCCTACTGTGTAGCTATCTAATGAAAACTCGCCACCAAACACACTTCCTTTTACATCATTTATAAGCGCGGTATTGTTATTAACTTGCCATTGACCTTTAATAGTTTTAACTACGGCACCGGCTCTAAATTCATTTAAATTAAAGTTAGTTGGTATTACATTAAGCTTACCTGAATTATATTCCCCGCTAAATGTACTGCTTAAATCACTCGCAAGGTAATCGTTATACAATGCACTTGTATGACTAATCCCTATATTGAACAGTGCATTTTGTAAGTTTATATCGCCACTAATATAGCCATTAAATTCGCCCTCTGTTAACTGTGCAAGTGGCTCAAATTGACTAATAAACGCATTTAACGACAGCGCACTTTGTTCAGGAATAACCACTTCAAATGGATGAGCTTGCGACGACATATGATGATTTATCACTAACTCAACATTATTTATAAATGCGTGATGCGTAGCTTTTAGTGCACGGCTTTGCAAGCCCGTAGACTCTACTTTTATATTATTAAGTTTTATGTCGGGGCTATTAACAGCCTTTATATTCGTTTTTGCTGTTAGATCAGCAAATAACTCACCTACGCCTAAATTAGCATTTGCTGTTAATGTGTTACTTATATCTGTGCCTTTAAATTCTTTATATTCTGCGCTTTTTAATTGCTGCGTTAACGTTACTTCTGTGTTTAACTGTTTATCCATTTTTGCAGTTAAATCACCTTGGTATTGCACTGCACTTATATCAAACGCATCTACACTATTAAGCGTTAATTTAGCATTTATAAGCCCAATGGGTTTTAAGTCTATAAACTCACTTATATTAAAGTGACCACTAAGGCTAAGCCCATCCGCTGTTGCAGGTGCAAACTCAGGTAAATTTTCAAGCACAACGGCGTAATCGCCTATAATTGCAGCGCCAGATAACTGAGCATTAACGTTAATATTATTTATATCGGGTGTATTTATTTGAGCTGACAAAGTTGACTGTAAGTCTTCAAATGGAGATGTAATATTTAGTGTTGTATCTGTTATTAAAATATCAAATTGCTTATCGCCCACGCTTACCAAATTAATTGCAGGTACCCTCAACCCACTAGCCTCTAAGCTAATTGATTGAGGGAGTTTAAGTTGCCAATTTAAAGGAACTTGTTTGCTAATAAAGCCTGCATATTCACTTGGTGGAATTAACTCAGTACAGCTTGGTGTTAAATTAATTTTGTTATTAAGCAAATCGGTATTAAACATTAACGCTTGGCTATTTAAATTAAAACGCGTCGCCAATTTACCAGTGGTTAATACGTTAACTTTGCACTGCTCATACGTGTGAGCAAACTGGGAGCTAATATCGCCATTTAACTCAAGTTCTATACCATCAAAGCTAAATGCTTGCTGAGTATTAAAGTTAAAATCTGCTATTAATGTATTTTTAGTGTTTATAACGTGCTTTAAAAAAGTGTCATTAATTTCAAACTGACCCCTTACTTTATTAGCAGTCAAAATTGCACTTGCGTTTATATCACCTGAGACATTAAATTTATTTAGTTCGGGTTCTAATATGCTTATTTTAAGTGGCTTACTGAGCTCATCACTTTTTACTACAAGCTGTTTAATATTGATTAATGGGCGATTTAAGGGAAGTGCTAAATCGAGATTTTTAGCAAGCTGATTAGCATTATCACTTTTAGGGAGTGGATTAACTGTTAGCACTGCATTTTCAATATCTACACGCTTTGTATTTGCAGTAATATCCGTCAGTTGTAATTGTTGATTTTGATAATTTACACACACTTTATCAGCATGAATATTTAAGCTAGACGTGATTGAAAAATCAAGGCAGTTTAATGTGACACCCGCTTTTTCGAGCTCAGGCGCTATAGCCCACTGTAATAAAGGCAAGCGAAATACATAACCAAGCAGTAAGGTACTTAGTAATAAAACGCCAACAATTAAACCAACTCGCTTAAACATACTATCCTTAAATGCTTTGTGCTTTTAGCTATACTAATACCAACCTGCATAAATCTTTGATCAATTTAACGAATTAAATTGCACTATAACGTCGTTAAAAGTTTTTTATTTAGAACAACTAGATATAAAAACTTTTGCCTAGTTCTAGCGTAATTTTTTTAACGTTAAATAGACCCCATATATAAGCAGATTGGTATAATCAAAAAAGGCTGCACAATGCAGCCTTTTTTATTTTACAGTAAGATTATGAATCTAACTTGTATAAACGTAAATATAATTAACCTACGTTTTTACGTGCATTACGGAACATACGCATCCACGGGCTATCCTCGAGCCACTCATCTGGGTGCCAAGAGTTGGCAACGCTTCTGAATACACGTTCTGGATGCGGCATCATTACAGTGGCACGACCATCAGTTGACGTAATACCGGTAATACCTTCTGGAGAACCATTAGGATTCGCTGGGTACTGCGTTGTAGGGTTACCGTAGTTATCTACAAATTTAACCGCTACAGTGCCGCTATCAAGCGCCGCTTTAGTGGCTG
>NZ_AUTI01000188.1:0-4165 GCF_000497995.1 Pseudoalteromonas sp. TB25 | reverse complement strand
CCCGCCATTTTGGCCGCGGATGCATCAAGCCCAAGTACTTGTATTTGAAAGCCTATAAAGGTTTTACTAATAAAAACCCATGTGGCGCATAGCGCTAATAACGCAAACGCCAGGCCTAAGTGCAATCGAGTACCGTCGAATAAAACAGGCAATAACGTGCTATCGCCAA
Source organism: Pseudoalteromonas sp. TB25 (assembly GCF_000497995.1). Taxonomy (NCBI): domain Bacteria; kingdom Pseudomonadati; phylum Pseudomonadota; class Gammaproteobacteria; order Alteromonadales; family Pseudoalteromonadaceae; genus Pseudoalteromonas; species Pseudoalteromonas sp. TB25. The sequence goes on along the minus strand of NZ_AUTI01000188.1, from coordinate 3,996 downwards.
ACAATGCACTTTCAGGAAAGTTATAACCGTGAGGATCTTTGAGTGGCCCATGAACAGCCCACAGCAATATATTTACTGCTATGTAGTTGAGCATTATGGTGACTAAAATTTCATTGGTGTTTAAACGCAGCTTCATAAAAGCAGCAAGCCCCGCCCACAACATGCCACCAGCAATACCAGCGAATAATGTAAGTGGCATTGCAAAAGCACTTGTTGAGTCAACAAAGTTAACGGCTACAGCACTTGCACATACACCACCAATAAGCAGTTGCCCTTCTGCGCCTATATTCCAAACCGATGCTCTATAACAAAGCGCTAAGCCATAGGCGCATAGCAAAATAGGAATGGTCATTACAAGTAGCTCTGTTACACCATACCAATCGGCAACAGGTGCTATAAGCAATGTATACAAGGCATTTAGAGGATCATGCCCTAATAAGGCAAACACCACGTAACCGGTTATTAATGTGAGTAAAATAGCTAAAACAGGAGAGAGATAGCTCCACGCTGGTGAGCGTTCAACACGTGGTTCTAACTTAATCATACGAGTGCCCCTTGTGGTGTGTGTACTTTAGGCTGGTTATTAAAAACATCGCTAAAGTCGCCAGCCATCCACTGCCCTAACTGCACAAGCGGTACGGTATCTGTATTTAAAATAGGAGACAGTTTGCCATCACAAATTGCGCCAATGCGGTCGCAAATTTTATAAAGTTCGTCTAAATCTTCTGAAATAACGAGTACCGCACACCCTTCGTCGCGAAGCTTTAAAATAGCTTCATGTATCGCCACCTGTGCACCTATATCTACACCCCAAGTAGGGTGCGACATAACGAGTAGTTTTGGACTTTGCTCTACCTCGCGACCAATAATAAATTTTTGTAAATTACCACCTGAAAGGCTAGCTGCATGAGTGCGAAAACTTGGCGTTTTAACCTTGTATTTTGTAATGATTTTATTAGCAAGCTCAGTAATTTTTTGTTTTACTAAAAAGCCATTTTTAACCAGCCCATTATCAAAACTAGTAAGCAATGCATTTTGTGCCAAATCCATAGTGGGCACGGCTCCTCGCCCAAGCCTATCCTCTGGCACACATGCAAGCCCAAGGCGGCGCCTTTTTAGCGGGCACAGTGCATCAACTACGGTATTTTTAAATTTAATGGCGCTACTACTAGCTTGAATTTGTTCCCCCGAAAGCACTTTTAATAACTCTTCTTGTCCGTTGCCTGCAACACCCGCAATCCCCACTATTTCGCCTTGCTGTACTGCAAAGTTAATGTTTTTAAGGGGTGTTTCAAATAATGCTTGTGCGGCGGTGGTTAGATTATTAACGGTTAAAAAATCCGCAGTACCCAAAGCTCTGCGAGTTTGGTTACTAATTGGCGTGTTGTCGCCTACCATCAGCCTAGCAATTGACTCACTAGTTTCGTTTTTAGGAATACAATGCCCGCTTACTTTCCCGCCTCTCAAAATGGTCGCACTGTCACATAGCTCAATCACTTCGTGCAGTTTATGGCTAATAAACAGCACAGAGCAGCCTTCTTTTTTAAGTGACTTTAGGGTTTTAAATAATGCATCGACTTCTTGTGGAGTCAGTACTGAAGTGGGTTCGTCTAAAATAAGTAACTGAATATCTAATAATAAGCATCTAACAATTTCTACTCGTTGGCGCTCGCCAGTTGAAAGTGTTGATACCAGTCTATGGGGGTCTAATGGCATACCATAACGTGTTGATGTTTTCGTAATTCGACCCGCAAGCGTGCTGCTATGCCCTGCTAAATCACCTAGCGCTAGTTCAATATTTTGGGCGACCGTAAGTGTTTCAAATAACGAAAAGTGCTGAAACACCATTCCAATGCCTAAATCACGCGCATCAGCAGGCTCTTTTATATTCATTATGCGGCCATTAAAAAACATGTCCCCTTGGTCAGGTTTAACCACACCATAAAGCATTTTCATTAATGTGCTTTTACCCGCACCGTTTTCACCTAATAAGGCATGCACTTCACCATGCTTAATTTTTAAGGTTACGTCATTATTGGCTATACATCCGGGATACTGCTTTGTCATTCCCTGCATAGTAAGGCGGTATTTATTATTCATTATTAGGGCCTATTTGTACTTAATGAGCAATTTAGCCTACTCAAAACACCAACTGACCAACCGGTCAACAATGGCATGGTAACTGCAATATACTTACCAAGATGAAAAAGTATTTTTCTTACCCGTGCGCAAACAACAAGAAAAAACATACGCCAAGCCTTTATGTATCAGGGCTTTATAAAAATTAAGGGGGTCTGTGTGATTCAATTTTTATTAAATAACACGCCAATTGAAGTACAAGAATGTTCGCCAAGTCTCACCATTTTGGACTGGCTACGCACCAAAAAAGGGAAAGTGGGCACCAAAGAAGGGTGTGCAACTGGCGACTGTGGCGCGTGCACAATTTTAGTGGGTGAAGAGCGTATAAATGCAAACGGGCAAACTAGTTGGCAATACAAAACAATGAACAGCTGTTTATTGTTATTAGGTAATGCGCATGCAAAACATATAGTAACGGTAGAGGCTGTGACTACTGGCTTATACCCAAACTTAACCGATTTACACCCCGTACAACGTGCACTGGTGGAGTGCCATGGTTCGCAGTGTGGTTTTTGTACGCCTGGTATAATAATGAGCTTGTTGGCTCTTTATATTAATGAACCAACGTACCCTGGTAAAAAAGCGGTTATTCATGCACTTGGTGGTAACTTATGCCGTTGTACAGGTTATAGCCCTATATTACTTGCAACCGAAAAAGCCTATAGCTATGAGCGTAAAGCTGAACCGTACTCAGCAATGGCCGCTCAATTTAAAGCATCACTTAATACGCAATATGATGACGATATTCCATTTTTAAAAAATGGTCCTCGCAAATTTTACTTACCACAAACTGCCCCGCAACTTGTTGAGCTAAAAGCGCTTTATCCTTATGCACATTTAGTTGCTGGTGGCACCGACTTTGCCATTGAGCTTAGCCAAAACATGCTCTTACCGGATGTAATTATCTCCCTTAGCCAAGTAAAGGAGTTTTGCACCTTGGCAGATAATAACGGTGAGTTACACATTGGTGCAGCACTACCTTATAGCCAATTTGTTGAGGTATTTTATAACCATTACCCAGAGTCAAAAGAGCTATTTGAACGCTTAGGATCAAGCCAAGTACGTAACAGCGGCACGCTTGGTGGCAGCATAGGGAATGCCTCTCCTATTGGCGATCCCGCTCCCCTTTTAATCGCTCTTAATGCATCAATGGATTTATTAAGCAGCGCTGGTACGCGCACTATTAAAGTTGCCGACTACTTCATTGATTACAAAAAAACGGTTCTTAAAAGCGATGAAGTAATTAGTAAGTTCACCATCCCAAAGCGCCCAGAGTCACTAAAGCTGGCGTGTCATAAAATATCAAAACGCTTTGAAGACGATATATCTACCGTGTGTTTGGTGCTTGCTATAGAGCATTCACAAAACATGATTACTCAAGCCTGCTGCGCTATGGGCGGTATGGCAGCTATTCCTAAGCGCGCGCATCATATTGAGCAAAAGCTGATATCTCAATCATTACAAGTAAGTAGTTTTATAGACGCAGCAACGGCTATTAACGATGACTATACGCCCATGAGCGATGTAAGAAGCAGTGCGCATTATCGCACCACGGTAAGCAAAAACTTATTACAACGCATTGGTATTGAGTTTTGTGAGCCGCAAGCACGCAACAATAACAACATTGCCATTACGAGGATCTCACATGCGTCACTTTGAAATGGATAAACTAAAAGCGCAAGGTGGTAGCGTTGGAGAATCTAAATATCACGAAAGCGCTATTAAACAAGTTTGTGGCAGTGCAAATTTTGCCGACGATAACCCTGAGCCTTACGGTTGCCTGCATGCCTACCCAGTGCTCGCCCCTGTTACAAGCGGCTTTATTAAATCAATAGATACCAGTCTCGCACTGGCAGT
>NZ_AUTI01000187.1:0-4478 GCF_000497995.1 Pseudoalteromonas sp. TB25 | reverse complement strand
CAGCCAATATATGGATGACGAGCAAGCCAAAGCGCTCTTATTAAGTAACATTGAGGGCGAGGCGCTTACAGAGCCACGTATTATTAAATTTAAAACAGGGCGCCGCTTAAAAGGCTGGAATAAAAACTGCCTAGCGCTTGGCCTTGCCAGCGGTTTTGTAGAGCCACTTGAGTCCACCAGCATTCACTTAATTATGTCGGGTATTATTCGCTTTATGCGTTTATTTCCGTTTAATGGCATTACCAATCACGCCATTGACGAATACAACAAACAGCTTAAAAGCGAAATTGAAAATATTCGCGACTTTATTGTGCTGCACTACAAAGTAACTAATCGCGATGACAGTGAGTTTTGGCAGCATTGTAATGCCATGGAAGTGCCAAAAACACTTCAGCATAAAATTGATTTGTTTAAACAAACCGGCCGTGTATTTTTAGACGATGGCGACATTTTTAGAGTCGACTCGTGGGTGCAAGTTATGCTTGGTCAGGGTATTGAGCCTAATCAACATCATTTAATAGCCAGCATGATGAGCGATGAAGAACTCACCCGTTTTTTACACGGTATTAAGCAACAAATAGAGCAGCGCGTCAGCCAATTACCATCTCATCATGAGTTTTTAAAGCAGTATTGCCCAGCATAAATATCCTCTTTAAAAAAAGCCCTTATTACTAAGGGCTTTGAGACAACACACAATAAACTTAACTTATAAGCACTCTACTACTCACACTTTATTTTTGCTGTTTCAGCGCCTTGTGGTTCAAAGCTAATATCTGCAACTGAAACGTTAAGCTCGCCTGCCGTTTTAATAATAAAAGGGCTGGTTACTCTGGCAAAATCAACACCCTTTTTAGCAAAACACGTTAAATCTATGCTCATGGTTTGCCATGTATTTAAATCAGCATTTTCAAGATCACGGGTAATATCAAGCTCGCCACCACAGCCTTGTTCGCATTTCATTGCAAGGTATGTCTGTGAGCTAGGTATTTGGTTTACTTTATAGCTAAAGCTAAGGGCCGAATTTGCTTCAATGTAGGCCACTTTGTCTTCGGTAAAGTTGCTATTAATTTCGATGTAGCTGGCTGCAGTGCCATCAAAATTAAATTGCATCGCATCTTCTTGAATCGCTTTGTCTTCAGTGCGATAAGTAATGCCGCCAAGCTTTACACTGTTACTTGCTACTTGGTGCTGCTCGCTGTTTGAATTTAAAAACAAACGCCACGGTGTTTTAAAGCTGCCATTAAATATAGATAAGGACGCAAGGTTACTAACATCAACACCTGAGTCTTCATTTAGATTATTGGCACGCGTACTTTCATCTTTATACGTTAAGCCAAAGCCATAGGGTAATAATGGCGAGTAATCAGCATCCCCCTTATTTACTGCGGTTTGTAGTGGCGATTTAGGCCACGAGAACGACAACTTACCTTTAAAGTCGTATTGTACCTGCCCACTTTCATCCGCTAATAATACATCTGCAATGCCTTGTCCTTCAGTGCCAGGAAGCCATGCTGCTACAAATGCATCTGACGCGTTTAGCTCGCTGTTAACCCACATTGGTCTGCCCGATATAAACACCGACACCACCGCAATACCTTGCTGCTTTAATGTTTTTAATATTTTAAGAGAGCGTTTATTGTTACGTTCAAACTCAAGGTTGTCTTTATCGCCATGTCCCTCTGCGTATGGTTCTTCACCAAATACAACAATGGCTACATCGGGTTTGGTATTAAACTCACCCGTTGGGCTTAAAATAGCGTTACCGCCAGCGGCATCTATTTGCGTTTTTAGCCCCGCATAAATAGACGTTGCCCCAGGAAAATCTGCATTTTGATTATTAGTTCCCTGCCATGTAATACTCCAACCGCCCGATTGCTTGCCTATGTTATCGGCCGCATCGCCTGCTATAAGTATGTTGCTTGATGGGTTAAGCGGTAATAAATGGTTGTTGTTTTTAAGCAGTACTAGCGACTCTTGTACCGCTTGGCGGGCAATATCGCGATGTGCTGGCGCACCTATTAGTTTTAATTTACCTGAATATTTTCGATTTGCAGGGCTTGGCTTATCAAATAAACCCGCACGTAATTTAACGCGTAAAATACGTGCTACGGCGTCATCTATTCGCGCCATTGTTATTGTGCCCGCTTTTACTTGTTTAATTGTATTTTCATAAAGTGGCTTCCAAGCACCCGTTGGCACCATAAAAATATCAAGCCCCGCATTAACAGCCTGTGGGCAACTTTCATTTGTACAGCCTGCAACTTGTCCGTGTCCGTTCCAATCTCCTACAACAAAGCCATCAAAACCCATTTTTGTTTTTAATACATCGGTAAGTAAGTATTTGTTGCCGTGATTTTTTTTACCATTCCAGCTATTAAACGATGCCATAACCGACTGACTACCTGCGGTTAAGCCACCTATATAACCTTGCGCATGAATGTTATATAACACCTCTTCGCTATCAATGTTATCGCCTTGATCGTCACCATCTACTGTGCCGCCATCGCCTAAAAAGTGCTTAACGGTACTAATTACGCGTTTGTCACTTAAAAAGTCTTCATCGGCTCTGCCTTGCAATCCGTTTACAATTGCGGCTGAATACTCACGTACAATTGCAGGGTCTTCTGAGTAGCCTTCGTACGTTCTGCCCCATCGGTCGTCGCGCACCACCGCAACAGTCGGTGCAAACACCCAATCTATGCCTGTTGCCATTACCTCTATTGCAGTAGCTGCTGCAATGCGCTCAATTAATGCGGGGTTATTAGCAGCACCTAAACCAATATTGTGCGGAAATAACGTCGCCCCAATCACATTATTATGGCCATGTACTGCATCAGTGCCCCACATGGTTGGAATTTTACTGCCATCAATTGAGTCATCAACCGAGGCTTGGTACATGCTCTCAGCAAGTGTTATCCAATCTGCAGGCGTTGCATGCTTATTGGCATTTGGGAACGAGCCACCGCCATTTAAATACGAACCAAAACCGTATTTGCGCATGTCTGAAGCGGTTATATCGCGAATTTCAGGTTGGATCATTTGCGCTACTTTTTGTTCAAGCGTCATTGTTTTTAAATACTGTGCAATCGTATTTTCAATTTCAGGCGTTTTCACTACCTTACTTTTAAGCGTTGGCCAAAGTGATAAATCACCTTGCTCATGCTCAGCCTTTTTGGCTACGGCGCCTTGGCTATTATTAGCGTTAACCTCTTGTTTATTACACGCACTTAAAACGCATAATCCGCCTATTAAAATGGGGAGCATGTGTAACCTGTTAGTGTTTAAGCTTTTTTTCATTTTTATAGCCCTGTGTTGTGTCAGTGTGATTTTGTGAGCGCCTATTTGTTATTTAAATTTAACTATTGACCTGTTTAACAATAGCCACTAACCTAAATATGGAAGCGCTTCCTTAAAGTTATTAAATACCATACTTAGTGATTAATCAAATTAAATATGGAAGCGCTTCCAATAATGAATTTAATATACGCTCTATACAAAGCAAACTTTACCAAAAAAGAAGCAGAGGTTTTCTCTTAATGAAACAATTATCTTTACCTAGTGGCTCACCACTTTTAGCCAAAAATTTTACTTATGGTGTAGCTACGGCCTCATTTCAAATTGAAGGCGGCGCAGCTGATCGCTTGCCATGTATTTGGGATACCTTTTGCAGTAAAGAAGGCAAAATAGTCGATAATTCAAATGGCGATGTAGCTTGCGAACACTACACTCGCTGGAAAGACGATATAAACTTAATTGAATCATTAGGTGTAGACGCTTACAGACTTTCTATTTCGTGGCCGCGTGTAATGACTAAAAGCGGTCACTTAAACCCGACAGGCGTTAAGTTTTATACCGACATTTTAGATGAATTAAAACGCCGTAACATTAAAGCTTTTGTAACGCTGTACCACTGGGATTTACCACAACATATTGAAGACGAAGGTGGCTGGCTTAACCGTAACACCGCTTACGAATTTGCGCATTACACAGATTTAATTACAAAAGCATTTGGTGACCGCGTACACTCTTACGCCACCTTAAACGAGCCTTTTTGCAGCTCTTACTTAGGCTACGAAATTGGCGTACATGCTCCTGGCATAGTAGGTCGCGAATTTGGTCGTAAAGCCGCGCACCACTTATTACTGGGTCACGGTTTGGCTATGCAAGTACTTGCTAAAAATAGCCCAAATACACTAAACGGTATTGTACTTAACTTTACGCCTTGTTACTCAGTTACCCAAAGTGAAGACGATTTAAAAGCCACTGCATTTGCTGATGACTATATAAACCAATGGTACATGCAGCCTGTAATGCAAGGTAAATACCCTGATATTATTAAGCAATTACCTAAAGCCCACCGCCCAGATATTTTAGATGGCGACATGGAAATAATTGCTCAACCGCTAGATTACCTAGGGGTTAACTTTTATACCCGCATGCATTATCAAGCAAGCAATACCGACTTTTACCATGAGCTG
>NZ_AUTI01000186.1:0-4588 GCF_000497995.1 Pseudoalteromonas sp. TB25 | reverse complement strand
CCACCAGGTGAGCCTACGATTAAGCGTAAGCTACCATCTTTATTAAATACCATTACCGGTGACATAGAGCTACGCGGGCGTTTACCAGCCTCTACACGGTTTGCTACAAGCTTGCCGTTTTTACGTGGCGATAACGAAAAGTCAGTTAGTTGGTTATTTAAAATAAAGCCATTAACCATAACCGTAGAGCCAAACGCCATTTCAATTGAACTGGTCATCGAAACGGCATTACCTTTACTATCTACAATAGATACATGTGAGGTAGAAGGTAACTCGTATGAATCATCCATTGCATAACTTAAGTACCCTACAGGATTACCTGCTACGGCTTTTTGGTCTGTTTCGGTAATTAATTTAGCGCGTGAGGCAATATAATCTTTGTTTAAGAGCTCTTGTGTAGGTACTTGAGTAAAATCGGGATCGCCCATGTACATATCGCGATCGGCAAATGCAATACGCGAAGCTTGGCTAAAGTAATGAATCGCCTTTTCGCCATTTGGCTTAAGTGCGCTCATATCTTTATGTTCAAGCAAGCCAAGCATTTGCAGTACTGCTACGCCGCCACTACTTGGTGGTGCCATAGAACACACGTTATAAGCACGGTATTGAATACATACCGCATCGCGCTCTTTACTTTTATAATCTGCTAAATCTTGTACGCTTAATTTACCAGGGGCAATTTTAGAGTGTTGTACCGCATTAACCATTTGTTTTGCATTTTCGCCTTTGTAAAATGCATCAATGCCCTGCTTTGCAATGTCTTTGTACAAATCAGCAAGTGGTTGATTCTTTTTAACACTACCCACTTCAATTAATTTACCATTTGGGTAAAAGTATTCGTTAATAATCGGCATACTCAATACACCAGGGTTTAATTGGCGTGCTAATAAGCCATGTAAACGCGGCGAAACTACAAATCCTTGTTCTGCAAGTTCAATAGCCGGTTTAAAAAGCGCTTCCCACGGTAATGTACCGTATTGTTTATGTGCGCTTGCAAAGGCATGTAAAATACCGGGTACACCAACAGAGCGTCCACCTACTACGGCTTCAATCCATTTAACGGCTTTACCGTGTTTATCTAAAAACAGTGTTTCGTCTGCATTTGCAGGTGCAGTTTCGCGGCCATCAAAACTAGTCAATTTATTGTTAGCTTTGTTGTAATACATCATAAATGTACCACCGCCAATACCTGAGGATTGCGGTTCAACTAAAGTAAGCACTAGTTGAGTAGCAATGGCAGCATCTACGGCACTGCCGCCTTTGGCTAAAATTTGTTGACCGGCTCTTGAGGCATATGGATTTGCCGCAGCAACCATGTATTTATCACCTTGCACTACTTTTTTATGGATTAATCCAGTAGCAGCTTCAGGTTCGCGAGTTTCAATTTGAGTTGCTTGCTGTGCAAATGAAGGCAGTGATACTGCGCACAGTCCAATGGCAAATAATGAGTTAAGTTTAAAATGCATAAAAATACTAAAAACACTTAATTACGTAGTTGTATTTGGCATCTTAAAGTTAAACGGGCACAATATGCAAAAATTTTGACTAAAAAAATATAATAAAATGCTTAATTTACCTATTCAACCTCGTTATATATTACCGCCTATTATTCTGCTGCTTTTTAGTACCATTTTTGCTGCATTTGATTTAAATAATTTACTTGAATTTAACCGAAGCCTAATTGATGATGGCGAACTGTGGCGAATCTTTTCAAGCCAATTTGTTCATGCTAGTTGGGCTCATTTGGGATTAAATGCCAGTGGTGTTTTATTAATATGGCTTTTACATGGCGAATACACATCACCTACTCGCTACGCTTTTAATACAACTGCGCTAGCACTGTGGTGTGGACTCGGCGTGTATTGGTTTTGCCCAAGCATACATATTTATACCGGATTAAGTGCCCTACTGCATGGTGTAATTATTTGGGGTGCAGTTAAAGATATAACTGTAGGGCTTAAGTCAGGTTATTTATTATTTATAGGCGTATGGATTAAAATAGGGTTTGAACAATTTAGCGGCCCTAATGCTGATATAGGAAAGCTTATTAACTCCACTGTGGCTATTGATGCACATTTAATTGGTGTTATTGGCGGGACTTTACTTGCAATACCATTGGCTATAGAGCTCTTTAAAAAGAACTTTAAAAAGCAAAAATAAAGTTAGATTGTGTTCAATCCAATAAAAATGCCGCATTAGTTAACTAAACTAATGCGGCATTTTTGTTTTTATACTTTAAGAGTTAAAGATTAAAGTGTTTCTTTAAATAACTTATGAATACGGCGGTATTCGTCTAACCAGCTTGAAGGCTGTACAAAACCATGTGGTTCAACAGGAAATATAGCTGTTTCAAAGTTTTGTTTTTCAAGCTCTATTAAGCGCTGCACTAAACGTACTGAATCTTGAAAAAACACGTTATCGTCAACCATTGGGGCATTAATTAATAAACGTTTGTTTAAGCCCTCAGCGTAATAAATTGGCGAGCTGCGCTCATACGCAATCGGGTCAACATCAGGATGGTTTAATATATTAGCTGTATAACCTGTATTGTAATGTGCCCAATCGGTAACAGGTCTAAGTGCCGCACCCGATTGAAACAACTCAGGCGCGGTAAACAATGCCATAAAGGTCATAAAACCGCCGTAAGAGCCACCATAAGTACCGACTGCTTTGGTATCAACGTTGGCATTTTGCGCCATCCATTTAACGCCATCGGCTAAATCTTGTGTTTCAGGTGTTCCCATTTGACGATAAATCGCGGTACGCCAATCACGCCCGTAACCTTTAGATGCGCGGTAATCCATATCCATTACTATGTAACCTTCATCAGCGAGCAATGAATGGAACATAAATTCACGAAAATAAACCGAAAAACCCATGTGTGAATTTTGTAAGTAACCCGCGCCGTGGTTAAAAATAACCGCTTTACGATTTTTACCTACTTCACCCTCAACGTAATCAGCTGGGTAGTACACTTTTGCATATATTGGTTGATCAGTATGGCTCGATGGCACAGCAACAATTTTAGGGGCTGTTAGCTTTTTAGCTAAAAACTCATCCGACACAGTATGCGTTAATCGCGTTGCTTTTGTATTGGCTTTAGCATCTGCTACGTAAAGCTCATTAGGCATAGTAATTGTAGAGTGCTTAAGGAGTAACTTGGTTTCATCTGGGCTCAACGTGTAATCGGTCATGCCATTTAAGTCAGTAATTTGCTCGCTATTACCTGTTTGCGGGTTAACGCGGTAAATTTCGTACAGACCTGGGTGTTCAACATTCGCTTTATAATAAATTGCGCTGTCGTCACTTGTAAGCGTTAAGTTAGAAACCTCAAATTGGCCTTGTGTTAGCGCGGTTGCACTACCATTAACTGGTTTTTTATAAAGCTGGCTGTAACCCGACTCTTCCGATAGGTAATAAAGCGTGTTCGAGTTATGTAACCACCCAAAGTCGTTAAACGCATAAGCAATCCATGCGTCGTCATGCAGGCGATGTTGCGACACAAGTTTGTTGTTTTTAAAATCTACAGTAGCAAGCCAACGGTCTTTGTTGTCCCATGCTTCGAGCATGATAGCCACTTGCGAGCCGTCATCGTTCCATACTATTGGGCTTTGCTCAAAACCCCAGTCCATAATAAGGTTAATACCACGAGGTGCCTTTTTGGACTTATATGTTTTACCATCACGTGCATAATTTTCTTTTTTAACTGCGGCTAAAACATCTTCGTCAAAGCCCGGTAAGGTATTAAAGCTAAGTGATGTTTGCTCTTTGTTAGTTAAATTGATGTAGACAAGCTTTGAGGTTTCTTGTTTAGCATCTGCAACACGGCGGCGTGCTTTTTTAGGCTCAATGGTTGCATCATTAGTGATATAATTTGGCATAATATCGCCATCACCACGCCAATCAGTTTGCTTTTGTACAACGACTAATAACGCATCACCATTTGGCGAAAGCTGTGCTTCTGCAACTTTATTACCGTCACCTAAGTAGTAAGCCGTATTAGCAATTGAATCGTTTTGTTCATTAACTTGCTCACTGCGCGCTTGCTTATCTTTTTTATTTTTTTGTTGAAGCGCCACAAATTTAATCAATTTATGCTGCTCTTTAGCAATATACGTGCTGGGCTCTTCAATACCTTTTGGCTCATCAGCAAGTTTTAAGTTAGCAAGCTCGCTCGTTAAGCCTGTTTTTAAATCAACTTTAAAAAACACATTGCCTTGGCGGTAAACTAAATCGCCGTTATTTAAAAATTGTGGTTTAGATTCGCTCGCTGATGTCGCTGTAATTTGCTTAAGTTCACCGGTTTTTAGGTTTTTAACAAACACATTGCCTTTAAACGTGTAGGCCGCCATTGTTTTATTTTTTGAATAAACAGCTTTATTTGAACCCACAGTATGAAGTTTATTAAGTGCTACCTGCTCTGCTGTTTGGCTAGTAACCGATTGGCTAAATAAATCGCGTAGTGTATTACCTTGCTCTTTTTGAGCATAAATAATAGTAGCCGAATCGCTAGCCCAATAAGCGCTCTCTGGCTGATTGCCCATCCAATCCGGATCGGCCATTGCTTGTTCTAGCGTTATTTTTTGTG
>NZ_AUTI01000185.1:0-2198 GCF_000497995.1 Pseudoalteromonas sp. TB25 | reverse complement strand
GCGCTACAACAAGTGATTGATGGCGGCTTGTTACATGGTTTGCATTGTCATTTAGTGAGTATTAAAAATAACGAAAAAGACCTTGAAGAAAAATTTGTTAACGCACAGCACAAGCTTATCAGTATGGACTTTGAAGTGTCGGCAAGCTTTTTAGAGGGCAATATTTTTGACTCGTTAATGCAATATAAAGAACAAAATAATGTAGAACTAATTGTAATGGGTGCATTTGGGCACTCTAAACTAAGGCAGTTTTTTGTGGGCAGTAACACCATTAAAATGCTCGAGAACAGCGATGTGCCTGTGGTTATTTTAAAATAAATTTAATAACCTGCACCAAAAAGCCTAAAATCACTTAACTGATTTTAGGCTTTTTTGTTTTTGGCTTAGCTTCAAACTTTTCAAATAAAAACTGAATAAACGACGTAACCTTTTGAGCCACAAACTTTCTATGCTGCTCTGGCATAAATGAGCGCACGCCACGTTTGCTAAATGTTGCCATTATTTTTCGTTTACCGAGTTTGTCTTGTATTGCCAACTCGCCTTCGTGAAAAGGGGAATCATCTATTGAATTTGTGTTTATCATTTTGCTTGTAATTCGTGTGCGTATTTTATGGGCTAAATTTAACTCAATACACAATGAATGATAATGGGTGTTTTATTGACTGATAATGCACAATACAATGACAATACTTGCACCCTCTTAGTGCCAGGCGCGCACCAACATATGTCAAAACGGGTTTTTCATTCACTCTAAAAAAGCATTAAATACTATTTAAACAACAACTTAAAAAACTGGCTATGTTTTTGCAAACACTCTATTAACAAGCCAGTTTTATTTACGGCAAAAATTTAGGTTGTTGGCACTATAGCTATTAGCAACCATCGGCAAAGAAGCCCGCACACAATTATGCTTAATGCGTATTTGTGGCGGGCTTTTTTGTTATTTGTATTTAAACCGTCACTTTAAGGAATGCCATATGCAAACCTCCCAAAAAATACTCATTATTGGTAATGGTATGGTCGGACACCACTTTGTTGAGCAAATGCGCCAAAGCGATGCCAACGCAGACATTACCGTACTTTGCGGAGAAGCAAATCTTGCATACGATCGCGTGTATTTATCAAGTGTATTTGATGGCAAAACAGCCGCCGATTTAGCACTTACCACTCACGACAACTATAAACAACTAAATATTAATGTGCATACCAGCCAGTGGGTTGAAGACATTGATAGATCAGCAAAAATAGTGACCACATTAACCGGTGAGCAATACCCGTACGACAAACTTATACTCGCTACAGGTTCGTTCCCATTTGTGCCGCCTATAAAAGGTAACGACCAACCCCATTGTTTGGTGTATCGCACATTAGAAGATTTAGAACAAATAAAAGCCAGTGCAGCTGTAAGTAAAAGTGGTGTAGTTATTGGCGGTGGTTTGTTAGGGCTTGAAGCCGCAAATGCGATTAAGCAACTAGGACTTGATACCCACGTAGTTGAATTTGCACCGCAGCTTATGGCTGTTCAGCTTGATGGACAAGGCGGTACGCTTCTAAAAAATAAAATAGAAGAACTTGGCGTAACGGTACACACATCAAAGGCAACCAGTGAAATAGTAAAAGGCGAAACCAGTCGCTTTAGATTAAATTTTTCGGATGAGTCATTTTTAGAAACAGACCTAATTTTGTTTTCTGCTGGTATTCGCCCGTATGACCAACTCGGCAAAATTGCTGATTTAGAACTCGGTGAGCGCGGCGGTATTATTATTAATAACCAATGCCAAACATCTGATCCTGATATTTTAGCCATTGGGGAATGCGCCCTGTGGGACAAAAAACTATTTGGCTTAGTCGCACCGGGTTACAACATGGCGCGCGTTGCAGCGAGCCAATTAAGTGGTGGCGAGCTTGAGTTTTTAGGTGCCGACATGAGCACTAAACTTAAGTTGTTAGGCGTAGAAGTAGGCTCAATTGGCGACGCTCATGCAAAAACGCCTGACTGTAAAGAGCTTATATACCAAGACGCTATTCGCGGCTGTTATAAAAAAATCATACTAAGTGAAAAAGGCGATAAATTACTGGGCGCTGTACTAGTTGGCGATACCAGCGACTACGATACTTTATTGCAGTACATGCTTAACGACATGGACTTACCAGAAAACCCTGAGTGTTTAATTTTACCAGATAGCGGCGGCGCGCCG
>NZ_AUTI01000184.1:0-13819 GCF_000497995.1 Pseudoalteromonas sp. TB25 | reverse complement strand
GTCGGGCGTACTTTTAACTTCAGGTGGGTAAATGGCATAAACAACCAAAGGCACAAGGGCAATACATAGCAAACCAGGAACAAGCGCTGCCAGCGCCCACGTACCCCAAGTAATACTAATATTTGCACCAGTAGCATCTGCAATAAGCTTTACAATTAGAGGGTTAGGAGCCGTGGCGGTAATAAACATAGCTGATGTAATAGGGTTTATATGGTAGCTAACTAAAGCAAGGTAGTGCCCAATTTTACGAGAGGTGCCTTCCTCAGGAGACGAGCCAAAGCTTGTTGCTATCGACTTCATAATTGGGTGAATAATAGCGCCGCCTCGCGCGGTATTACTTGGCGTCACAGGCGCTATAACAAGTTCAGACAGCGCGAGGGCATAGCCAATACCAATAGTTTTTTTACCAAAAAAAGAAATAAAATTATAGCCAATACGATTTCCCAAACCGGTTTTAGCTAAACCCCGAGAAATAATAATAGCAATACCAATCAACCAAATTAATGAGTTAGAAAAGCCACTTAATGCATCTTTAATAGCGCCAGATGGGCTGTCATTAGTTACGCCGGTTAACGCAACAGAAGTAATAGCTAAAATAGCAATGGCGCCGATAGGCATTGCTTTACCAATAATGGCAACTACAGTACCAATAAATAAAGCGAGCAAATGCCATGCGTTTTCGGTAACACCTTGCGGAGGCGGTACAGCAAACCAAAGTAGTAAAACAATGGCTATAGAAATCAGTCCAGAGGTAACTCGAATATCAGTACCCTTCATTAAAAATGTCCCTAAGTTTTAGAAATGCATGCATTCTGTTTATTGAAAAGGCGACGTTATTCTACTTCATTTAATAATAAAAAAGATGACGCACATCATATGAATATTAGACTTATTTAATTTTATTAATAAAGAGGAAATAAACTATAAACTAAAGTGATTGATTACATTACCCGATAAGAGCTTACAGTGTGCTTAATTAACTCTGATTTTTAAGAGTTAGCTTGAATTGTTTTATAGGTTCGTAAGGTCTTTATAAACCTCAACGAATACTTGGAAATACAATGAACTTAAAACTAACCAATAACGTGATTACTTTTTTATTAACGAGTAGCTTTTTACTACTTGGCTTGTCGTTTGCGTTAGGAGCAAACCCTAATACGTTAACGGCTACGTTTAGTTATTATGGCGTTGATTCGCTAATGTCTGTATCTGCGTTAGGTTTAATTAGTGGCTCATTTATGATTGCCTTAGCGTTTGCCACCGTGCTCGCTCGCCTTAAACTAATGAAACCTACACCAGCACTTTTACTTGCAGCAATTATAAGTTTAGTAGCATTACTTACCTTGTTTGCCAGTAACCGTTGGATGGCGCAACTTGGTGGCTTTCCAATCATTGGTAGCGGGCAGGGCATAATTAAATACTTCGCTGTAGTGCCTTTGTATTTGTTTTTGTTTTATAAAGACAAACTTACCGACAAACAACACGTACTATTAAACTTTATACCTGTTGCTATGGTTTTATTATGGATTGGCGGCATGAAGTTTTATGAGTTTGAAGCAAAAGGCATTGTAAGTTTAGTAGAAACCTCACCGTTTATGTCGTGGTTATACACGGTATTTAGCGTACAAGGCGCGTCTAACGTGATTGGCGGGTTTGATGTATTATTTGCTGTGTTATTGGGATTAGGGCTATTTTTAAATAATAAAAAGCTAATTATTGTAAGTGGCTTAGCGTGTTTAAGCGTATTTATGATGACCCAAACATTCTTAATTACCGCAACCGGTGCATTTAGTTCATCCACTTTATTGGATCGTTTAGGGCAATTTGTAATTAAAGATTTGTGGTATATAGGCAACCTTGTTGTTATTGCTTTTTTAATGATTTTTAAGCCGACTAAATAAAGAGAGCGTTATGATCAGTTGCAACCAATACGACTACATCGAAATTGCTTGTATGCACCATTTAAGCATTAAGCTTATATTAAAAAATGGTGATGGTGTATGCGGGATAGCAACTGACACAAAACGCAATGCTAATAGAGACGAATGCATAGTTGTTAATGTAAATAGCGAGTTGAAACTCATTGTGCTAACTACAATCAGCGTACTTAAAGCGCATGAGAAAAACCCATACTTTGACCATGTGAATTTTGAAGTAAAGTAAATGCCTCACTCATTCGTTTTTATCATAAATAAAGCTCTATTTTTGTTTTGTCCAATAACATTATTAAACACCGTTTTGGTGAAAAATTACAAAGGGTTTTTTGTAACATATTTAATTACTTGTTTACACTGAAGTTGTTTAGTGGAATTATTGAACACTGTAATATACGCCGTTTTGGGGTGCTATAAATCCCCAAAGTGGTGCTCAATAAGCTGTTAGGTGTTTAAGGATAAGCATGAAAAAGTATCTACCTTTAATCATATTAATAATCTCTGGTTGTGTTGGTATGAAAACTTATAAAGGTGTCATAGTCCAATATAGCGATGTAAGCAAAAACTCTGATGGGACGTATTCAATTGAGGTTCTTGGTCATACCGATCTTAATGAAACAGATATGGTCGAATTGGTAGAGCTCAAAGGAAAAGAGTTATGCAAATCTAGTGATATATACGTAAAAAAATATAAAATGGGTACTTATGGCTCGCATAGTCAGTTTGGTTCTGTCTACCCACCAAAGATTAACGCAACAATTGACTGTAGTGTAAACAATGCATAACAGGCTGTTAAACAAGGATAAAAATAGTTGGCTTTGTTCCTTTGTTGCTAATTTAACTAACTATTTTCTGCCTGTTAACAGGCTCTTTATATAACTACGTGAGGAGAGATGATGAACAAGGAAACTATAGGGAAATACGTCGCAGTTCTGGGATTATTGCTTTTCTGGGCACCTCTTTGGGGAATTGTTGATTCGTATTTAATTATGTCCTCTTCATTTCAAGAGATAACGCTGTTTGGAAGTAATGAACCTAAAATATCACAAGAAGAAATGTCATCAACAGCTTTGTCTACAGTAACAGGGTTCATCTTATTTTTAGTTGCACTTTGCTTTTTAACATTTTCCGTTGTGGGCTTAAACTATCGAACTAAGTGGCTTTTTTGGGCACTAATAATATATTCAACATTGTTACTCTTCATGTTCCCTGTTGGTACAGTGTTAGGAGTAACTGTGCTGGCAGCGCTAGTTTTGAACAGGGAAAAATTTGGACTTGACGGTGACCTCACATAACAAAGCCATTAACCGGATTTGTGCAAGAGCGCCACAAATCGGTTATGGTAGGCGTTAGCTTTCTAAGAAGGTTTCGAGTTGAGAACAATATTTAGCTTTATTTTAGCCTCTTTAATTGTTGCATTTTTAGCGCCAATGGCAATTGAAAGGAAATTTACTATTATGCCTTTTGGTATATTTATTTGGACGTTAATAGTTGTTCTAATTTTGGTTCCAGTAACAGCATTTCCCATTTATAAATTTATCACTAAAAGCTGTGGTTATTCGCTAAATACAGTGCTCAAATCTTCAGTTATATCTACTTGCTTAGTTTCTTTCTTTTTTGTTTTCCCTTCAGGTTTAGATAGCTCAATCATTAATGGTAAGGTATTGGTCGAAAATGGTTCAATTACGTTAATAGGTTATGGATATAGCTTTTTACAATTATTTTTATTTTCTATAGTAGGCCTTGTTGCTGGTATTGTATTTTACGTTTCAAAAATAGAGTTAAACAAAAGCTAAAGAGTTAGGATGAGATTCATTCTAGCTTTTACATAAATAATAAATTAAAGCAGCGGGTTAAGTGGGTTTTATAAAAATAAATCACGCAAAAAGCTGAGCTGAAATGAAAGAAAGAGTAAAAAGACACTCACACTAAATTATCCAGTAATACCCTCCAAAACATCAATTAAAACAACACCTAGTCCTCTTATTATATTCCACGTGAAGTGAAGTAACCGATTGAACCAAAATAGGAACTCAGCTATGGTTTGTTTATCAATAAAAAATTAAAAAACGAGTTAATCTACAGGCTTGTTATATTTCACGGAGGATTTAGGTTGTCATTTCCAACTTTAGAGACAAATCGCTTAAGGTTAGATCAATTATCAAAAGAAGATTCAAATAGTTTGTTTGAGTTGTTCTCGGACAATTCAGTTGTAGAATATTATGATTTAGAGGCGTTTACTGAACTGTCACAAGCCAGCCATTTAATTGAGTTTTTTAACGCTCGTTTTAAAGAAAACTCAGGTATTCGTTGGGCTATTCGCCTAAAAGAAACAGATCAACTTATAGGTACTTGCGGCTTTAATACTTGGAGTCCTAAAATGAAAAATGCTGTTATTGGATATGATTTACTACCTAAATATTGGGGTAAGGGTTTTTCCACTGAAGCAGTTCATCGAATAGTTAAAGCCGCATTTTCAGGTGACTTATCTTGCGGTAAACTTAATCGTATTCAAGGCGATACTGTTCTTGGAAACTCTGCATCTGAGTCACTCCTTTTAAAAGTTGGGTTCAAAGAGGAAGGTATAAGGCGTCAAAGTGGTTACTGGAAAAATCAGTTTCACGATCTTAAATGCTTTGGGTTAATTCAGTCCGAGTACTCTGAAATACGGCAAGTTAGGATAATAACAAACAGTTAGCATACTAAATTTCCAGTAATACCTTCCAAAACGTCAATTAAAACAACACCTAGTCCTCTTTTTATATTCCACGTGAAATGCAATAACGATTGAACCAAAATAGGAACTCAGCTATGGTTTGTTTATCAAAAAAAATAAAAAACGAGTTAATCTACAGGCTCGTTATAATTCAAATCTGATAGGTGTTTATGCGTTATATATATTTTTTCTTACTATTATTTTTAAGTGGTTGTGCTTCAGCCCCAAGAGATGCTTTAACTTTTGACCAGGTACAGCTACCTCAACCAAATGAAGAGCAAAGTGTTTTAGTATTCCATAGGTTGTTAACCCCACCAGCGGCATCAGATATGCGTGTAAGTATAAATGATAAAAAAATTGTAGCACTACCAAACAATACTTTCTCTTACATAAAATTACCTGCGGGTAATTACGATTTAAAAATTAGCTGGAGCCCACTCACAGGAGTGTGGAGTAATACAAAACAGCTAATAATTGCACCTAATCAAACTAAATATTTACAATTAAATAGCAGTGTTTATACGGCAATGGGTGTTGAACTAGGTTCGAGTAAACATGATCAGTCTAACAAAGAGGCCGCAGAGACCTTGTTAAGAGAGTGCTGTAAATATGTACAAGCTACTGAACTCTAATAGTTGCTTAAACGGACTTCTAATAGTTAGTTTTTTGTTCGTACCTAGCTTATTGTAACCAGCTATTTTACGCTGTTTAATTGAGGCGTTGAGATTGTAGAATTACTCTTTTTATGAAAACAGCCTGTTTAATGGGTAATACATTTATTACACATTGCTTTAAAATGCTTAGAGTTAATTAAAGAAACTAATTAATTGAATTTGGCTATAGAAGTTATTCTACAGCCTCGTTGTATTGCTAAAGGATTATCGTGAAATGCTCTAGGATTGTACTCTTTTCAGTAGGCTTGTATTTATTGCCAGTTGCTTTATCAACAATAGCAACAAAGATTGTTGGCTTTGATGAAATGACTCAAAGTACCTCATTAACTTTTACTTATTACGTCCTCGGATTTGTAACCTCTTTAATCGTTTATTGTTACCTAGGCTATAAGCAAACAGTGAGTCCGTATAAACAAGCCTTTTTAGTTGCGGCGGTTTATTGGTTTATTGATCTAAGTGTCGGTGCCTTACTATACATTTTATTAGAAATATCAATGGATCCTCTGATATATTTAATTTCAGCTTTGCTGCATGTTATTGCTGTTTTATTAGGTACATTACTTGGTATTCAATTACGTCGAAAATAGTTGAGCGTAAATAAACAAATCGTAAAGCAGAGCAAAAACAGCTGGTTTTTGCTTTTTCGCCCTAACCTTAGATAACAACCTTACGGCCTATTTATTCGGCATAAGTAAAAAAGGAATTTAAATTTGCTATTCGATTGGTTTAGCTCTGAAAAGCCAAATGTTTATTTGGGATCGTTAGCTGTAGCTAATAACAGCCATTTTTCTAAGGTAGAGTCGTTTTTTTATATAACGGGCGATTCACTACAAGATCATATGCACAAGAAGCTTGAAGATATTTTTTGTCTTCACAGTATTTCGTCTATTAAAGAGCCTAAAAAGTCAGATATTGGTTTAGATGTTGTTATAGTTACTTTGCATGGTGGTGATGCATTCACTATAGATTTTGATACAGCTATTATTCCGCTATTTTGGCGACCAAAAGTTAAGTTAGTATCGCGCTTGTATAATATTAAACACAATAAGACGATTAAAACGTTCAGCGTTTCTAAATCTGTTACGTGGCGCGAATTCATAGCTAAAAAATTTAGCTTAAGAGGCTTTTTTCGTTGGGGTCCTTTGTACCATAACGAAGACATGGAAATACTGTTGTATAAAGCATGCTACGAGTTATTAAATAAAATGCGAAAGGCTATTTAACCAGTAGCCAATAAGAATAATTAAAATAAGATAAAATAAAAATACATTTTGCTCTTGGTGAACATTATTACAAACAAAAGAGGAACTCAGCTATGGTTTGTTTATCAATAAAAATAAATAAAAAACGAGTTAACCTACAGGCTCATTATTTTTCGAACATCGAGGATATTTATGGAAATTGAATATATTTGGGGTGTTTTAGCGGTTATTGCAGTTTTATTTATATTAATATTTGGTAACTCAATACCTAAGCATGGCAGCGTAACCGAAGGTGATGTTATTGTTGCTTTAAAATCAGGTCATAAAGTTAGAGCAATAAAATATTATAGATCTGTTCATGGTGTAAGTTTGAAAGAAGCTAAAGATGCTATTGAAAAATTAACTTCAAAAACATAAAAACATGCCCTGAAGTGAGGGCCAAATAAAACTCAGCCATTAATTGCAAGTTTTAAAAGGGGTGAGCCTCTTCGTTTTCCACCACCTAAATACAACCCTTATCCATTTGAATACCAGCGATCTAATAATAAATTGGGCTATCCCACTTATTTTCACTTCAGCGATATCATCAAACGCGCGCGAATCCCTTAAAACCAATTCTCGTAAAAACAAATTAATTATGGGAGGTTCTGTAGTCAAATAACGATACTTTAGTAAACGCTAGTTCATATTACGTCACGTAATATCCATACAGAACTTTAAGTTAAACATACGCTCGTGCAGCATTCCCATTTTTATTTGACTCAATTTATTGGATATTCTTTTTATGAAGTTAAAGTTATTTATCGCAATTATTTTTAGCACTTCGATGTCGTCTTACGCGACAGAAGCAGTAGATAAAACGGAGTTTTCATTCGAAGACTTAAAAGCGCTGGCAAAAGCCTCAGCCGAAAAGCCCTATACGCCAACTAAGGTGCCAGCGCCGGAGTTAATCGATAAAATTACGTATGACGAACACTGGAAAATACGCTTTAAAGAAGATGAAACCTTATACCCAAGTGGAAAAAAGGCGCCCGTACAATTATTTTACCCTGGCCGATATTTTCCTGAGCCAGTAAGTATTTACATCAGAGATGATAAAAATCAGGTTCAAAATGTACCTTTTAGTAATGACGTTTTTGATATGCCCGATAATAGCCCAGCTCACGATCTCCCAGAAGGGTTTGGATTTGCAGGCTTTAGAATAATGCGCCCAGATATGAAACCCGATTGGATATCTTTTTTAGGCGCGTCTTATTTTCGTACCGACGGCCCAGAGGGGCAATATGGACTCTCGGCCCGAGGTATCGCGATTAATACGGGCATGAATCAGCCAGAAGAATTTCCGCGTTTTTCTGCATTTTGGATTGGCCCCGCAGAGAAAAAAGGTGAAAGTGTGTCTGTTTGGGCATTGCTTGAAGGGCCTTCTATCACTGGTGCTTATCGATTTGGTTTAAGTAAAGATAACAAAGAAGCCAAAGGCCATATTACCTCTGTAACGGCTAATTTGTATATGCGCGCCGATGTTGAACGCTTAGGCGTAGCACCGTTAACCAGTATGTATTGGTACTCACAAAAAGATAAAACAGAAGCTAAAGATTGGCGCCCAGAAATTCACGATAGCGATGGCCTTGCGATTCACACAGGATCGGGTCAATACGTTTGGCGCCCATTAAATAATCCTCAGTCGGTGTCAACCAATAGCTTTATTGATGAGAACCCAAAAGGGTTTGGTTTAATCCAAAGAGATCGTGACTTTAATAACTACCAAGACGACGGCGTATTTTACAATAAGCGTTCATCAGCGTGGATTAAACCTACTGGCGATTGGGGCAAAGGCGCAGTTCAGTTAATCGAAATTCCTACAAAAGATGAAACGTTCGACAATATTGTTGCCTACTGGGTGCCCGAAAAAGAGGCGCGCAAAGGCGACGAGTTTACCTTTTCTTATGATATTGAATGGCGTCCACTCGATCCAAAATCAAAAACGCTTGCAAGCGTTGTAAATACTCGCCAAGGCTTAGGCGGAATTCCCGGCCAGCCTATTCCTGAAGGCGTTAACAAGATGGTGATTGATTTTGAAGGTCCAGTATTTAAAGGCTTAGATAACAAAAGTGGTATAAAGCCGATTGTTGAAGCCAGCAACGGTGAAATATTAGAACCTATTGGAGTTTATCCGGTAGTTGGTACAAACCAATGGCGATTAGCGTTTGACTACAAACAAGCTAACAACAATCCGGTGAACATACGCGCGTATTTAGTTGATAAAAATGATGAAGCTATAACTGAAACATGGGTAAGTGATGCAAAGGTAACGATTAAATAAGACCTTAAATAAGCATTAAAGTAAAACGGGTGGCTATATTTTGATTTTCTGTCAATTATAGCCACCATAATGTCTATTAAAACGCCAATCAAAACACCATTAAAACTCCCTTTTATATCCCACGTAAAATACAGTAATCGATTGAATCAAAATATGAACTCGGCTATGGTTTGTTTATCAATAAATATAAAAAAACGAGTTAACCTGCAGCTTATTAGCTGTTTCGAGGGATTGTATGTTTTTTTTGAGTAAATTATTTTGTTGGGAGCGAGGCCGACAAAAATCAGGCTACGATAAAATGTTGATTTGTGGTGCTACGTGGCCAATTAAATTTGATACATATTTGCTTAAATTCCCACAAGGAAGTGAAATAGCACCACACACAGACAAAGTTGAATCTGGTAAACACTATCGGTTGAATATAGTGCTTAAAAAAGCAGATTTGGGTGGTGAGTTTATTTGTAGTAATTCGATATTTGAAACAAAGCGGGTTAAGCTATTCCGCCCTGATGTAAGTGAGCATCAGGTATCAAAAGTTATAAAAGGTAATAGATATTTACTCAGCATTGGGTGGATAAAAGGGAGCGCTAAATGCTAGATTTAAGACCTAATTGTGAATGTTGTGATAAGAATCTACCTGCAAAGTCCACAGAGGCTTTTATTTGTTCATTTGAATGCACATTTTGTTCTGGCTGTGCTCAAACGTTATTAAATAACGTGTGCCCAAACTGCTCAGGTAATTTGGTTCAGCGGCCAATTCGCCCTTTGGCTGCACTAAAAAATTACCCAGCATTGACTAAACGGGTATTAAAAGAAAGTGCTTGTTCGCCAAACACATAAAAACATAAAGTATAATAATTACATTTCTGGGTATGGAGATCTGATGAGAAAATCCTTTGAATTTACTGTTAAGTCAATCAAAGTTAAAATAATTAACACTTGGTTTAGTGGTGCTAAATTATATGTGAATGGTGACTTACGAGATACTGACAAAACTTTGTTAGCTATTAGAAATAATACTTTACTATCTGCAAATTTAGGTGAGTTGGGTGTTCTAGAAATCAAGCCATTATCGGGTTTAATTACCGTCGAAATGGATGCATATTTGGTTAATGGTACAAACATTCAACATGTATATAGCTCACATAAACGCCTTAGCCTAAAAGAGCAAAGGGCAGCCCGATAAAGCTACTTTAAATAACGTATATTCCTGCATTTACCTGCCTTCAGTAATAACCTCCAAATGACTTTGAGGAGGTTTAAGCCCCTAAGCATACCAAGTTAATATACTTGGTTTACTCGATTACCTTAAATCACTCACACTCTTTCACATAAAGTAAAAGCGCGCTGTACATTACACTGAGTGCCTTTGTTACATCGCCGTCTATAACCGCTTCTGCTGGGTGATGGCTTATACCGCCAGGGCTGCGTATAAACAACATGCCAACGGGGCAAATTGGAGCGATTGCCATTGCATCGTGCCCTGCGCCTGAGGCAAGTGAAGGCGATGCTTGGTTATTGAGTTTACATGCGCTTGAAAACAAATGCTGAATAGTGGTGTCGCACGCAACGGCATCGGCGGCATGCGTCCATTGCCAATCAAGCGTTAAATTGCGTTTGCTTGCTATAGATTGAGCGCTGTTTTGTATGACGCTTAGTAAGTTAGCGAGATCGGTGTCGCTTTGTGCGCGTGCGTCTAGGCTTATGGTTGTTTTGCCTGCAATCACGTTTGTAGCCCCAGGGCGAGACTGTATTTGCCCTACGGTGGCAACTTCGCCATTTTTAGCATTACTTGCTAGTTTTTCAATTTCGGTTACTAATTCAGCGCAGCCTGCTAGTGAATCCTGCCTCAAGTTCATTGGGGTTGTACCCGCATGACCGCTTTGGCCTGTTAGGGTAAGCATGGCGCGCTTTGCTCCTGCGATTGCAGTTACAACGCCTAACGCCTGATTAACCGATTCGAGTACAGGACCTTGTTCAATATGAGTTTCCCAGTAACCTAGTAATTCGTTTTTGTTTAGTGCGGCCTTTGCATAGTCGTTGGGGTTTAAACCAAAGTCGAGCATGCCTTGGCGCATAGTTATGCCGTTTGTGTCTTCAATGTTTAGCCACTGTGGGTCAAATTCGTTAGCGAGGGCTTTTGAGCCAATTAAAGTTGTGGCAAAGCGGGTGCCTTCTTCATCGCAAAAGCCCACTACATCTAAATGGAAGGGCAGGTCGAGCTTTAACTTATGTGCAAGCGCTGCAATTTCTATCCCCAGTAGTACACCTAAAATACCATCAAACGCACCTGCGTTTGGTACGGTGTCGAGGTGCGATCCTATAATTAAACGTTTAGCATGTGGGTTTGATGATTTTAGTCGCCCCCAAAGGTTGCCCACTTCGTCTTGCCACGATTGCATGCCTGCCTCAACCATCCACGATGCAGTAACGGCGTTACACTCTTTGTGCTCTTTTGATAAGTACACGCGGTGAATACCGCCTTGCATTTGCGATAGTGCGCTGAGGGTTTTACAGCGAGATAAAGCGCGTGTTGCGTATTCATCAGCAAGTTCTTTGTCTAATAAAGGGCTGTGTTGTGGGCTTACAATCGTCATGCTAAATCCTTTTTTTATTTATAGTGAGCAAGGGCGGCAATGGCGGCTTCGCCTTTAGGGCCTTTGTAACCGTTGGCATGTAAGCAGGCATCTAGGCTTGCCAATGTTTGTAATACGGCATCTTTACGGGCGTTGTAACCCATGGTGCCAATACGCCAAATTTTGCCATGCAGCGGGCCAAACGAGGTGCCAATTTCTATTCCAAAATCGGTTAGCATTTGCCCGCGTACGTGATCGGCATTAATGCCCTCGGGTATATACACACCCAGTACGTTGTTCATTTTATGCGTTAAATCGCCAAATACATTTAAGCCCAGTGCTTGAATGCCTGTTAGCATGGCATCGCCATGTAATTTGTGGCGCGCTACGCAGTTATCCACGCCTTCTTCAATAACAATGCGGGCGCATTCTGAGGCGCAATACAGCATGCTGGTGGCTTCGGTATGATGATTAAGGCGCTCTTCCCCCCAGTAATTCATGATCATACCTAAATCAAAGTAGTTTGAGCGTACAAAGGGCTCGGTGCCGTCGGTATGCTCCGCTGTACGAATACCCGCCTCTACTTTTTTACGTTTTTGGATCCAATCAGCGCATTTGTCGCTCAGTGTTAATGGCGCTGATCCAGAAGGTCCGCCTAAACACTTTTGCAGACCAACAGAAAGTGCATCGAGTTTCCATTCATCGGCAGGAAGTTCGTTACCCACAATGGAGGCGGTAGCATCACAATAAAATAGTACATCGTGCTTTTGGCAAATATCGCCAATATGCTCAAGAGGTTGGTTCATGGTGGTGGATGTATCGCCTTGTACCATAGCAAGTACATGGGGTTTTACATCAACAATGGCTTTTTCGATTTGTTCTGGCGTAAACACTTCGCCCCACGGTACTTCTATTGTGTGCACCTTTGCGCCAACGCGTTCTGCTATTTCAGCAAGTAGGTGGCCAAAGCGCCCCATAATTGGCACAAGGACTTTATCGCCTGGGCGTAAAATTGAGCATAATACGGCTTCAATCCCTGCGCGCGATGTGCCATCTATTAGCATGGTCCATTCGTTTTTGGTTTTAAAAATTTCGCGGTAACGTGCCATGGTTTCGTTCATAAAACCGGTCATTACTGGGTCGTATTGGCCTATAAGCTGCGCCGACATAGCACGTAAAACACGAGGGTCGGCATTAATTGGGCCTGGTCCCATTAATAAACGCTGTGGTGGGTTTAAGGTTTGAACTTGCGTGTTATTAAACATATTTTAGGCTCCCAGAGTCTGAATAAGCATGCGTATGCCGGTTATCATTAAGACAACGGCAAAGGCGCGTTTTAGTTGTTTTTGATCCAGCTTGCTACCAATTTTTACGCCAATAGGCGCAAATAAAATAGTCAACGGAATAATAAGAAAAAAGGCAGGGAGGTTAACCAACCCCCACGTACCTAGGGGAGCATCGGTTGGCGTTGTGCTAATACTTAATAAGGTAATAACGCCTGGTAGTGCAATCAATAAACCAAAAACGGCCGCAGTACCTACTGCAACATGGGCGCGTACATTAAATGCGTTTAGCATAGGTACGCCAATAGTGCCGCCACCTATGCCAATCATTACCGACAAACCACCTACAATACTTGCCATAACCCCTTGACCAAATTTTCCTGGCAGTTGTTTTACAAGCGCGGGTGCGCCGGCTCTAAATAGCATGTTTAAACTGACTAAAATAGCAATACAGGCAAACATAAGTACCAGTGCATTACCGCGTATTGAGTGCGCTAAGTAGCTGCCTACAACGGCCATAACTAAAATAAATGGTGCCCAGTATTTTATTAGCGCAAGGTCAATATTCCCTTTGCTATGATGCGAGCGAATAGATGAAAGCGAAGTAGGTACTATGGTTGCAAGTGATGTAGCGGTGGCTATCATCATTGCCGACTCTGGGCTTACGCCAAAACCTTGCAGTAAAAAATACAGCACAGGGACGATAACAATACCGCCGCCTACACCAAAAAGTCCTGCTAAAATACCGGCAAAAATACCGGTTGCTATTAAGGCTACTATAATTGGCCATTGATTTATTATTTCTGACATTGTGTTCCTGCTGTAGTTACTGTTGCACGTCCATCTGAACGAGGATCTGTTGCAGCTTCAAGGCTTGTAGGTGTATCTAAAATAGCCCCAGCGTGCCCCATCATTTCGTTATTATTATCAACGCTTACCCAATCGTGGTCACGTTGATTTAATTCATGTTCTATATGAAAAACTAACTCTTTTTCAATTTTTAAATTTGTACTCGTATCGCCCCATGTTCGTCCAAGTAACCAACGAGGGTCGCTAATTGCTTGTTTTATAGATTTATTTCGCCACGCGTAGCCTGCAAAAACAGCGGCTT
>NZ_AUTI01000183.1:0-3998 GCF_000497995.1 Pseudoalteromonas sp. TB25 | reverse complement strand
GTAGGTTTAGGTATGCTACTTGCCGAA
Organism: Pseudoalteromonas sp. TB25; assembly: GCF_000497995.1. NCBI lineage: Bacteria > Pseudomonadati > Pseudomonadota > Gammaproteobacteria > Alteromonadales > Pseudoalteromonadaceae > Pseudoalteromonas > Pseudoalteromonas sp. TB25. The sequence continues at coordinate 3,971 of NZ_AUTI01000183.1, read as the reverse complement.
GGTATTGGCGATACACTGCGAGTGTCGCTTGCAGCTGACCCTGTTCAAGAAATTAAAGTAGGTTTTGATATTTTAAAATCGCTGCGCATACGTTCGCGCGGTATTAACTTTATTGCCTGCCCAAGCTGTTCTCGTCAAGAGTTTGATGTAGTAAGCACCATGAACCAGCTAGAAGAGCGCCTTGAAGATATTATTGAGCCTGTATCGGTTTCGGTAATTGGTTGTGTTGTAAACGGCCCAGGTGAAGCACTTGTTAGTGATATTGGCCTTGCCGGTGCAAACCGTCGCTCAGGTTTATACATTAATGGCGAACGCCAAAAAGCGCGTATTGACAACAACAACATTGTTGACCAGCTCGAAGGCTACGTGCGCGACTTTATTGCTCAAAAAGAGCAGCAAACACCTATCGATATTAAAATAGTCGAATAAATACCGTATAAAGCGCCAAACCACGCTGTTTGGCGTTTACCTTTATGACCAAAACGCTATAATAACAGGTCAATTTTTAGCATTCTTGTTGTGTAAGCATTTTTTATTACACATAAACAGCATTTAGGATTTATCAGTGGCAAAACAAATTCAGGCAGTTCGCGGTATGAACGATTGTCTGCCGGGCGATACACAAGTTTGGCAGAAAGTAGAAAGCATTTTACGCGAGACAGTAGCATCGTTCGGTTATCAAGAAATTCGTTTTCCTATTGTAGAATCAACCGACTTATTTAAACGCTCTATTGGTGAAGTTACCGATATAGTAGAAAAAGAAATGTACACCTTTGCCGATCGCAATGGCGACTTATTAACACTTCGCCCAGAAGGCACCGCAGTATGCGTACGTGCTGGCAACCAAAATGGCTTACTATATAACCAAGAACAACGCCTTTGGTACATGGGTCCAATGTTTCGTCACGAGCGTCCGCAAAAAGGTCGTTACCGTCAGTTTCACCAATTTGGTTTAGAAACATTTGGTATTGCCACAGCCGACATAGACGCAGAAGTTATTTTATTAACAGCGCAATTATGGGAAGCCTTTGGTATTACTGACCACGTTCGTTTAGAGCTAAATTCTTTAGGCTCTAACGAAGCGCGTGCAGATTACCGTGATGCGTTAGTAGCCTACCTTGAGCAACACATTGATGTGCTTGATGAAGACTCAAAACGACGTATGTATTCAAACCCACTACGCGTACTTGATAGCAAAAACCCAGACGTACAAGCAATTTTAACTGATGCGCCTAAACTATCTGAAAACTTAGACGCTGAATCAAAAGAACATTTTGAAAATTTATGTGAACGTTTAGACGCTGCTGGCGTCTCATATACGGTTAATGAAAAGTTAGTACGTGGTTTAGACTACTACAACCGTACCGTATTTGAATGGGTAACCGACAGCTTAGGCGCACAAGGCACAGTATGTGCTGGTGGTCGTTACGACGGCTTAGTTGAACAGCTTGGCGGTAAAGCAACGCCAGCAGTTGGTTTTGCAATGGGTCTAGAGCGCTTAGTGTTATTACTACAAGCGCTTGAGTGTGTAGGTGACATTCGTCGTAATGCTGATGTATATTTAGCAGCAATGGGCGACAAAGCAAGCATTCAAGCTCCTGCAATTGCAGCGCAACTACGTAAAGACGTACCGGGTTTACGCGTTATGGTGCATGCGGGCGGCGGCAACTTTAAAAAACAATTAAAACGTGCTGATAAAAGCGATGCACTTGTTGCAGTGATTATTGGTGAAGATGAATTAGAAAAAGGCGTTGTGACCATCAAGTATTTACGCGAGCGTAAAGAACAAGTCACATTAGAATTAGAACAAGCTAAAGCGCTATTAGCTGAGCTTATTAACGGCTAAGCGAACATTAGAGGTAAGAATGGATATTTATTCAACAGAAGAACAACAAGCAGAAGCCATTAAACGCTTTTTCCGTGAAAACGGCATTTCACTTACACTAGGCATACTTGTTGGCCTTGGTGGCTTATATGGCTGGAAAGCATATAACCAAAACCAAATTACTACAGCTGAAAAAGCATCAGATTCATATACAGCGCTTGTTGAAAGTGATGATGTATTATCTTCAGCTGATGCGTTTATTAGCGAAAATAAAGATACAAACTACGCAACACTTGCTGCATTTGTTGCTGCAAAAGACGCTGTAGAAGCAAAAAAATTAGATGTAGCAAGCGAAAAGCTAAGCTGGATAGTGTCTAATACTGAAAATACAGAATTAAAAGCAATTGCGATTACACGTTTAGCGCGAATTCAAATTGCACAAACTAACTATGACGATGCATTAACTACATTAAATGCACCATTACCTGAAGCATTCAATGCAAACGTTGCCGAGCTTAAAGGCGACATTTACACACAGCAAGGTAACAAAGATCAAGCACGTACTGCATACCAAGCAGCAATAGATGCGGGTGGATTAACAAGTAACCCACTATTACAAATTAAGTTAGATGACCTAGCAGTAACTAGCCCAGCGGCATAAGGTTTTAGGCATGAAAAAATTTACAACAGCAGCCCTTGCCCTATGTATGGCAACACTGATGGGTTGTTCATCAAGTGATGATGAAGATGAACTAGTACTTCCTGAAATTGTAAACCAATTTGAAACTGACGTTGTTTGGCAAGAATCTGTAGGTGATGGCGTAGAGCATTACTTTTCTCGTTTAACACCAGCTGTTTACAAAGATACTGTATATGTTGCTAGCCGCGAAGGCCAAGTAGAAGCGCTTTCGCTTACTAACGGCGATACCAAGTGGGAAACCGATGTACGCCAAGATTTATCGTTTTGGCCATGGGCTGACAACGGTAATGCAAAATTATCAGGTGGTATTTTGCAAGCCTATGGTAAAATTTATATAGGTTCTGAACACGGCTTTATTATTGCCCTAGATCGCGAAACCGGTGAAGAAGTTTGGCGTAAGAATGTACCAGGCGAATCACTGTCTAAACCGACAGCAGGCGATGGCTTAATATTTGTAAATTTAGGCTCTGGTAAATTGTTAGCCCTTCACCCAGATACGGGCGAAGAGCGTTGGAGTTTTGAACAAGAAGTTCCACCACTAACATTACGCGGACAAAGCTCGCCAACTGTTGCTAACGGTGGTGTATTAGTAGGCCTTGAAACAGGCAAGCTAAGCGTTTTAATTTCAGACAGTGGTTACTCAGCATGGAACGCAGAAATTGCGGTTGCTAAAGGCGCATCAGAATTTGAACGCCTAGTTGACGTAGACACTCAACCACTTATTAGCGGTCCATACGCTTACGCTATAGCTTACAACGGCAACTTAGCTGCTGTAGATATTCGCTCTGGCAACGTAGTGTGGAAACGTGAGTACAGCAGCTACCGCGAAATTGCGATGGATGCACAAACAATTTATTTAGTAGATAGCGATGGTGTTATTTACGCATTAGATAAAAATTCAGGTATTGAACGTTGGAGCCAACCCGCTCTACGTGGTTGGTACCTAACAGGCCCTGCAGTTGCAGGTAGCCACTTAGCTTTAGGCGACCAAGAAGGTAACCTACATTGGCTAAATAAAGAAACTGGCGAGCTAGTATCTCGAGAAGACTTTGACAGCTCAGGCTTTTTTGTTGAGCCAGTTGTTGCCGACGATAAGCTAATTTTATACACCCGTGATGGTGAAGTTAGTATGGTAAAAATACCAAACTAAGTTACTAATAGTCATATGGTTTTTTTAAGGCTTCGCACTGCGAAGCCTTTTGTTGTTTTTTAAAGAGGTAGTTTATGCTTCCCGTGATCGCTCTAGTTGGGCGACCCAATGTGGGCAAGTCCACATTATTTAACCGTTTAACACGTACTCGTGATGCACTCGTAGCCGATTTTCCAGGTTTAACACGAGATAGAAAATATGGCCAAGCTAGTTACGATGGCTATGAATTTATCGTGGTAGACACGGGCGGTATTGATGGCTCAGAAGAAGGCATCGAAATCGAAATGGCAGATCAA
>NZ_AUTI01000182.1:0-12657 GCF_000497995.1 Pseudoalteromonas sp. TB25 | reverse complement strand
GAGGTGATGCTTAGCGATGGTATTGTTAGTGATGCAGCCGCAGGTGCTAATAATATAAAGCTTAATCAAGATGTTAAGTTTTCGCAGCGTGAACTTGATATCTTAGAAGTTCACGAAGGGTGGATACACGTCGGTACCACTCAAAATGGTTTAGCTCAGCCTTATTTAACGTGTTTGAGTAAAGGTACGCCAAGCTCTACTATTACCCAAGAAGGCTTAGCGGTCCTTACCGAAATTATTACATTAAAATCAACCCCAAGGCGTTTATCTAAATTAGTTAACCGTATTCAAGCCGTTACAAAGGTAATAGATGGCGCTGAGTTTGTAGACATTTACCGTGATTACGTAGCGCAAGGTTTATCAAAAGACGACAGTTACACATTAGCGCAGCGTGTATTTAGAGGCAGTACGCCAACAGGTTTGCCTTTTACAAAAGATATTGCTTACATTAAAGGCTTTGTACTGGTTTATAACTTAATACGCGTTGCAATACAGCTTGGTCGAATAGATAGACTTCCTTTATTACTGGTAGGTAAAATATCGATAGATGATTTTAGATTAATATCGCAGCTTCATGATTTAGGTGTAATAGAGAGTCCACAATTTGTACCACCACACTTTAAAGATTTACGCGGTTTGGCAACTTGGTTGAGCTTCGGTCGTTTTATTGGCGACTTGTCGTTTGAAAAGTTAGAAAACGATTATAAACCGCTATTTTTATAATTAATCAATATAACTTATCGACACATCGACATAAAAAAAGCCCATAACGGGCTTTTTAAAATAAGGTACTTTAGGTTTTGCTATCGAGCGTTCGTGCTTTCAAATATTTTGTCAGCTGAGGCTGCAACAAAACCAGTATAAAGCTCGCCGTCTGCTTTAGGGTAACGAATAGCAAACTCATAAAAGCAGCTAGGAATGCTCATATCACCGTCACTAAAGGTAACTGAGTATTCATCAGCAAGTGTTGACGATTGCTCTAGTAACACCTCTGGTGAGCCTTTAACCTCGCCGCCTGACGTGTTAAGCGAAAAGCCCGCGTCTTTTAGGGCTTGGTTAACATCATGAATGTTATCAAACTTAGCAAGCGTATTAATATTTACGGTAAAGTGATTGGTACGGTAACCCCACGCCGACATCCACGCTGCATATTCGCTTTCAGCTAGCAGTTGTTTGTAAGTATCGGTGCTTACTTGCCAATGCGTGCCTGAATATAAAAAGTTGTCTGCTGTAACTGCACTTTCGTCAATTTGACTTACCATATCTGTCACGATGGCTTGTAACTCTGGCGAGCATTTTTCTACTAATAGTTCAGAGATAAATACTTTTGGCTGATTAGGATCGCTATGCTCATAGTGTTTTGCGTAAAGTTTTTTAGCTTCAAAGTGGTACTCACCACATTCTTTGTAACCAATTGCTAAAAAGTGAGCGGCGAGCTTTTCAAGACCCACTTTTTCTATATTAAATGTACGCAGCGCAATATGATCGTTAATGATGTCATCTTTTTGCGTTGACCCTAAAAGGTCATGAATTTTATCTGCCGATGGAGTTACGTTTAAATAGTTTTCCCAAAGGTTCTCAAATAATGTGTTTACATCAGTATGCATGTTAAGTCCTTAAATCTAAAATTTGGTTTTATTGCTTATTCAATTACTAAGCCCGGCGCTAGGGTTTGCGGTAAGCTCACTTTGTCTGACTCCACAGATGCGACAGGGTATGCGCAATAATCGGCGGCATAGTATGCACTTGCTCTGTGATTACCACTGGCGCCAATACCGCCAAATGGAGCTGCACTAGAGGCACCTGTAATGGGGCGGTTCCAGTTAACAATACCGGCACGAATGCGCTTTAAAAAGTGAGTGTAGTCATCTTCACTGTCGCTAAGTAAACCTGCAGATAAACCAAAGCTTGTGTTGTTGGCTTCAATAATTGCGCTGTCAAAGTCGGTATAACGATACACTTTAATTAGCGGTCCAAAATGCTCTTCATCTGGCATGTCGGTAATGTTTGTTACATCAATAATGCCCGGGCTTACAAAACCTGTGCCTGGTTTTAATTGCTTAAGTTCAACAAGGATTTGTGCACCTTTTGAGACTAATTCACTTTGCGCGGCAACCATACCCAGTGCTGCTTTTTCGCTTATCATTGCACCCATAAAAGGCTGCTCTGTAGCAAAGCTGTCGTCTACAACTATGTTTTTAGTTGCGCTTATTAGCTTTTCTAAAATAGCATCGCCGTTGGCTGATTTTCCAATAAATAAGCGACGTGCACACGTACAACGTTGACCTGAGGTAATAAAGCCTGATTGAATAATATCGTGTACAGCGGCGCTTATATCGCTCACATCTTTTACAATAAGAGGATTATTGCCGCCCATTTCAAGCGCTAAAATTTTGCCAGGGTGTCCTGCAAACTGTTTATGTAATAAGTGGCCTGTGTTTGAGCTACCGGTAAAAAACAAGCCATCTATATCTTTATGAGAAGCAAGCGCTTTACCAGTTTCAATTTCACCTTGCACAAGGTTAATAACACCCGCTGGCAAACCTGCTTTTAACCAAAGTGAGAGGGTAAATTCTGCAACGTGTGGAGTCAATTCTGATGGCTTAAATACAACAGTATTACCGGCTAAAATTGCAGGAACAATATGCCCGTTTGGTAAATGCCCCGGAAAGTTATATGGGCCAAAAATAGCCACAACGCCATGCGGTTTGTGTCTAATAAACGCTTTAGCACCGGGCATTGGGTTTTCGGTTGTACCTGTACGCTCATGGTACGCTTTTACAGATATAGCTACTTTACCTGTCATTGCGCCCACTTCGGTGCGGGTTTCCCATAATGGCTTACCCGTTTCGCGTGCAATAATAGTAGCAAATTCTTCGCTGTGTTCTTTTAATTGTGCTGCGAAGTTTTCTAAAATCGCGATACGCTCTTTAAGTGGTTTGTCTGCCCATTGTAATTGCGCGGCTCTAGCTGCTTTTATAGCTGAATTTACTTGATCAGTGTTTGCGCCATTACCTTGCCATACCACATCGCCATTACTTGGATTGATTGACTCAAATGCTGGACCAAGTCCCACATGCCACTGATTATTAATTAGGTGTGTATTCATAAATTATTTACAGGCGGAAAAATCGCGCTGCATCTCCTTGGCTTAAATTAAGTGCCTTAGCCACATCTTGGCTAATGACGAGGGTATGTTTTGCATGATTGTAGTGTGCGTCTTTGGTAAATGTCGCTCTAAAGCCACTTACGCCTTGATTACATACGGCCAGCGTATCAGAGCTATTTTGTGATATGTGATCAAGCTCGCCAATCGTAACAGGGCAAACTTGAGAGTCGCGAATGCTGCGAATATTACCAAGCTTTGCTTCAACTGTTGGGCCTGCATCAAATAAGTCAACGTAGCCTCTGTGCTCAAAACCTTCCTTTTCTAATAGTTTTAGCGCAGGTTTTGTTTTTTCATGCACATGCCCAATCACTGCTTGGGCTTTTTTACTAAGCAAGTTCACATAAATAGGGTACTTAGGCATTAACTCGCTAATAAACACCTTATCGCCTAAGCCAACTAAGTGATCCGCTTGTGGAAATTCGATACTAAAAAAGTGCTCTTGTAGCCATTGCCAAAAAGGAGAATGACCGTCTTCGTCGCTAACACCGCGCATTTCTGCGATTACAGTATCGGCAAAACGCTCGCTGTGCTGAGCCATAAACAAAAAGCGTGAACGAGATAAAAATCGACCCGTTAGGCCTTTACGGCTATTTTCGCGCAAAAATAATGTACATATTTCTGAGCAACCAGTGTAGTCGTTACACATGCTTAAAATATCAACGGTGTTATATACATTTAAAGTAGGCGAGTGGTGTACTGTTTTACCCAAATGATAATGATATAAAGGCACCGATAAACCTACCGCGGCTTCTATAGCGGTTGTGCCAATAACGTCACCTGTTTCACTGTCTTCTAAAACAAATAAATAGCTTTCATCAAGTGGCTGGTTAATGTTTTTGGCAAAGCTTTTTTCAGCACGTTCAATTTTTTCTTTAAGCTGTGTATCGTCCACAGGTAAAGAGGTAAACCCATGACCGGATTCAATCGCTATTTGTTTAAGCGCGTCAAAATCATTGGCAGTAATAGGACGTAATACTTGCATTTATTGCTTGCTCCAATAGCACGCCATTAGGCGTGCTAATTTAAACTATATTAACCGTTTACTACGTCGCTAACGGCTTTTTCAAAGCGCGCTAAGCCTTCTTTAATATCTTCAAACGGAATAATTAAAGACGGTGTAAAACGAATTACATTCATACCCGCTACAAGATTCATCAAACCATTATTAGCACTGGCTATTAAAAAGTCGCGTGCGCGGCCTTCAAATTTGTCATTTAGTACTGCGCCAATTAATAAGCCTTTACCACGTACTTCGCTAAATACGTTATATTTTTCGTTAATTGCGTTTAATCCGTCACGGAATAATTGCTCGCGCTCTTTAACACCGTTTAGTACGTCTGGTGTATTTACTGTATCAAATGCCGCTTCGGCCACAGCACAAGCAAGTGCGTTTCCGCCATAAGTAGAACCGTGAGTACCAATTTTTAAATGCTCAGCAATAGGTGTACGAGTGATCATAGCGCCAATAGGAAAACCACCACCCAATGCTTTTGCCGTTGTTAAAATGTCAGGAACAACCCCTAAACCTTCATAGGCGTATAAATCGCCTGTGCGACCAACACCCGTTTGTACTTCATCAAAAATAAGTAACGCGTTATGTTTAGTACAAAGTTCGCGTACTTTTTTAGCAAATTCATCTGTTGGTGAAATAATACCGCCTTCACCTTGTAATGGTTCCATCATAACAGCACATGTTTTATCGCTGATCAGCGCTTCAAATGCCGCTATATCGTTAAAATCACAATGTACTATGTCAGCAGGTTTTGGACCAAAGCCATCTGAATAAGCCGCTTGCCCGCCCACAGTTACTGTAAAGAATGTGCGACCATGGAAACCTTTATTAAATGCAATAATTTGCGTTTTTTCAGCGCCATATACGTCCAATGCATAACGACGCGCTAGCTTGAGGGCTGCTTCGTTTGCTTCTGCACCTGAGTTTGCAAAGTAAACTTTATCAGCAAATGTTGCTTCAACCATTTTTTGAGCTAAACGAAGTGCTGGCTCATTGGTCATAACATTTGATAAATGCCAAATTTTTTCGCCTTGCTCTTTTAATGCTTTAACTAATGCAGGATGACAGTGACCCAAACAGTTAACGGCAATACCACCGGCAAAATCAATGAACTCATTGTTATTTTGATCCCAAACGCGTGAACCTTCACCACGAACTGGAATGATTGCTGATGGATTATAGTTTGGTACCATTATGTCGTTAAATAAGTCTCTTGTTACTTGCATTTTTACACCTAAATTTAATGGGCTTAGATAAAAGATTAGTTGCTAACTCAAAGAAGAATATAGCCTTTATTCTTCAGCAAACACGTTATTATTTCTTGTAGAGGTCATTATCGAAGGTTAGCTGTTAAAATTGCAGTGCTATTTTGTGAAAAATGATTAAAATAAAAGTCAAAATAACGAAAAAAATAACCATTATGATAACTCCACAAGACGAGAAACTACTTTCTGTACTAAAAACAAACGCAAGAGCGAGTATTTCTGATCTTGCACGAATGCTTGACTTATCTCGTTCAACAGTACAAAGCCGAATGCTCAAATTAGAAGAAACCGGTGTGATTAAAGGCTATAGCGTTGATTACGGTGACGACTACCTTAGTAAAATGGTATCAGCTCATGTGTCTATAAAAGTAAGACAAAAATTAACAACTAAAACAAACATTGAGCTTAAGCAAATTGATGCTATTTCACAGCTCTATGCCATAAGTGGTGAGTTTGATTTAATTGCAGTGGTCCAAGCTCAAAATTTAGAACAGCTTAGTCATTTGTTGGACGATATAGGAAATCTTGATGGGGTGGAGCGAACAACATCTTCTGTAATTTTAGAAACTAAATTTAAGCGCTAGGGTTGGGTAGTTCCTTTGTTTTTAGTCGTTAAGTGAACACTCGGTATACTTTAGGTCAATAATAAAAAGGCTAGGGTCTGTTGAACCTTCAAGGTTAAATTAACAGCCCCCAAAAGATTCTTCCTAGGCGCTATTTTCTCTTGGTTGCCTACATAGATGCAGGGTAGGGGAGTGAGCAGGGCGCGGAAGCTTTGCTCGGTTTTTATTTATTCTTACATGGATGTAAGCAATTAGAATAACGCAGGAGCAGTTATCGAGCACACTAGGTTATAAATCTTGCGCCGCAATTAAATAGCACCTAGTTTGAACAAATTTTTATCCACAAAGATAAACAGACCCTAGATATAAATGCATTAATTTAAATATTTAAGCGTGCTTTTTATAAGTTAATAGCAATAAATCATAGATTTAAATATTGAAGCTATTGATAAGGTACAAAATTTTGTAAAGAAAATTAATACTTTTTTATATGCATGACTATACTTGTTTTAATTTGTACATTATTTAGCAATGGATTATGCCCGCATATCTTTTCACTCTTTTGTTAGGTTTGACTGGGCCTCTCCAGTTTGGGACAAACTTACCCACCACAGCTCCTAATAATGCAGTCAACCAAGTCGAGTGTATTTTATTTGAAATGGGAGCGCCTTTTCAGCTACAAACCTTGCCATGGTTACGTGCACGTCGAGAAGTAAAGTTAGAGCGCTTAGATGGATATTTCACAACCCATTTAATGCCTGAAATGAAAGCTTATGGACGTATATCATCCCCCATTTTTTTAGAAAGCTGGTACTGGTTCACTCACCCAGAGAGCATTAATAAACCAAAAAATAAAATGCGTTATGGTGCAGTAAGAGGAAGTTATCAAGCAAATTGGTTTAAAACTCAGAATATTATTGCTGAGGTAGAAGTAAATTCATTAGAAGAAATAGTAAATGTAATGCACCATAAACGGATTGATAGAATCCTACTTGATTTAGACGATTTTGAATTAGCAGCCTCTAAGCTAGGGATCAATAAAGACGAGTACCAAAAAGAATTTTTTAGATATGTACCTTTGGGATTATTTGCTTCGCATTCACTTATCAAACGCCTTCCTGAATTTATGCAGCAGTTCGATGAAAATATAAATACTTGTGCGCAAGCTCCATTTTCACTATCAAAAAGTGAAGAAACGCAAATACTTGATAGGCTCTACAGTAGCGCTAAAACCTTATTAAACTTACCTAGTTTAGTCGAAGAAGTTCAAATAAGTAATGAGTCTCCTTTGAGTGAGCCTGAAATTATGAAACGAGACCAGTTATGGATAAAAGAAAGTAAACACGTTGGGCATGCTGATGGGTTAACTATGCTTGATTTACCGTTATCTAAGGTATTTAAAAAATGGCAATCGCAGTTTAAAGGTGTTGTTACTGAGCTTATATTGACTGATGGCCAAGGAAAAAATATAGCAATAAGTAAGTTAACCAGTGATTACTGGCAAGGAGATGAGAATAAGTTTACTAAAATATTTAAACAGTCAAAGGACTATAACTTTGATAGCGTTACATATGATGCATCAACACATCATTTTCAAGTACAGCTAAGTTTTCCTGTTTTAGATGATAATAATAGTCATATTGGAGTGTTGATTTTAGGTGTTGATGTAGAAATAGCACTCCATTCGTCAAACGAAAAGAGTAACTAACTCGATACCTTTTACATAAGTTAGCTAAGCTTTGGAACTTTTGCTTAGCTAACATTATATTATGGATGTATTTTTTCTGAGGTCGGCTTTTTTCTTATAATTTCTTTTTTGGCTTCATCAAGCTTTATAAAATAAGCATTACCGCCAATACCTTTAAACTCTTCATCTGTAAATACAATAGTATTGTCATCAAAAAAAGTGACAGCTTCTTTTTGAGTTACTATTCCTAAGTCAATTTTTGATACATCGCCAGAAAAAAACTTATCACCCTCAAAATTTTCGAATAACCAAATACTGGTTGAATCAAGTAATATCAGCTTTTTACGATCAGGGCTTAAAGCAGCCGATGTTATCCAGCATAGCTTTTCTAAAGTGGTACATGTTTTAAATGAATCTATTAACTCGGCTTTAAAATTAGCAGCATGATCGCCCACTTTATAAACCTTAGTAATACCATCAAATGGCTCTGTGCGGTTTTTAGTAAATAAATATAAGTGACGTCCTAGAGCTACAAATGCCTCTAAATCAAAATTACGGTTATTGGGCTTTATAGGACTGCCATCCATTTCGGGGTAGGTAAACTTAATTATTTCTGCTTGAGTCGTATCTGTTTTTATATCTATCGGGTTTTCTATTTTATAAATAGTGAGCCATCTACGATCGTTTTTGTTGTTACCAAAATCGCCTAAAAAGAAGTGCCCAAATTTGTTTTGGGTCATGTCTTCCCAATCAATGTTTTTAGCGTTTTCAACTAAAATTTCTTTAGCAATAGAACCGTCTTTATTGAGTCTGTATAGCTTTGGTTCATTGCCTCCGTCGTTAATAGCCCATAAACGTTGCTGTTTATCAAATTCTATTCCTGATATTTCTTTTAATTTAGGGTCAACTGAAATTTCTTTTTTACTGTATAGGGTATAAATTGAGGTACCAATAAATGCAGCTACAACTAAAAAAATGATGGTGGTAGTTATTAAAATGGTTTTTTTCAACATGAAATTAATGATATTTCAGAGTATTAGAATGATGTGTATTATCCATGATGAAGTAATATAAAAAAAGTAATTTAGGATTTTAAATTTTCTTCGGATATTTGCAGCTATAAATATTTATATATTGAACTAATGAGGTTTTTAATAGTTTGTTGGTTTGAATATTGCTCTGTATGTTAAGTATCATTTAAAGCGTATTGTATATAAGGTTAATGCACCTTTTTGGTGTAATTGAAATATTATTTGCACTGTAATAAAGCGTAAATAAAGTTTTGTTTAACTAATAACACGTTTAATGATTTTTAGATGGTTACCACATCGCCTTTTTGTTTAGTTGTATGGCCTGTGGCAAAGATTAAGTACCCTTTTTGGTTTAGTTGGAGCCTGCTATGTTGAATAAACGTTTTTTTAAAACAAAAGATGAAGCTGAAGTTACTTTTGAATTTTCTCATCCAGAGGCAGAAGAAGTTTGCTTATTAGGTGAATTTAATGATTGGAAACCAGTGCCAATGAAGCTTTATAAAAAACAAGGTGTGTTTAAATTTAAGCAACGCTTACCTATCGATCAACAATTTCACTTTCGTTATCTGATTAATGGAGACATTTGGGATAACGACCATCAAGCTGACGGTTATATCGGCAATACATTTGGCACAGAAAACAGCATAGTAAATACTCAACGCACTAATTAAGGCGATTCAATGGATGCTCTTTCGCAGTTGTTTTACCTGCATGGTATTGGCTTTGAATTCACTAAGTATACAGGTGAACAGGTATTTTTTAGCGAAGAAACGCGTAAACGTGCTTTGCAATGTTGTGGTGTTGATACAAATAATGAAGCAGGAATAGCTCAACTAACTTATGATTTAGATGCATCGCTTTGGCTTGCTTTAGTACCTAGTGTGAGTTTAGTTGAGCAAAGTACATGTTTGTTAAAGCTTCGTATAGATGAACGTCAGCAATATTTAGCCGCTAATATCGATGTCCCTTCACTTGGAATGCATTTAGCATTTGATAACCTTTATAACTTGGCTGTCACTGGTGAATATTACTTGCATGGCGTTCGCTATATTGAGCTGGCACTACCCATTGGTAATATGCCAATTGGCTATCATGACGCTAATGTTCAGGTAGGTGAGCAACACGCTATTACACAAATTTGGTGCGTGCCTGAGCAAGTCTATCAAGTGGGAGACACAAAGCGCACTGGATTATCTATTCAGCTTTACACATTAAAAAATAGAGCGAATTTTGGTATTGGCGACTTTGACGATTTATTAGCGCTTACAAAACTATGCAGCTCCCAAAACATGGATTATATATTACTTAATCCACTGCATTTGTTATTTGCTGATATGCCAGAGCGAGCCAGTCCTTATAGCCCTAATAGTCGCGCTTTATTAAATCCTCTTTATATTTCTATCGTACTAAGCGAAGACGCAATAAATAACGAAAACCTTGACGCCATTATGCAGCAAGATGATGTCGCTGCACTTATTAAAAGTAATGATCAGTTTATAGATTATGAAAATGTAAGCCGTATAAAGTATACGTTATTTGAAGCGCTTTATAATCAGTTTGAATTAACGGCAAGTGATGAGCGTCGCCAAGCGTTTACTGATTTTTGTAATGCTCACTCTACTACGTTAAATACCCTCGAATCAGATAACCTAACATTTGCTTATTACCTGCAATGGCAAGCGCATATGCAACTTGCACTGTGTCAAAAAAGTTGCGCAGAGAGAGGCATGGCTATTGGCTTAATAAACGACTTAGCTGTTGGTTGTGCTGGCGATGGGGCTGAATTTAAAAACCAGCAATCGCTGTTTAGCCAAGGTGCAAGTGTAGGCGCTCCACCCGATCCATGGGCTGAAGCAGGTCAAAATTGGGGCCTCCCAGCCCTCAATCCCCAAAGCCTTAGTAATAATCACTACCAATTCTATCGCTCGCTCATTCGGGCAAACATGCAAAATGTAGGTGGACTTAGAATTGACCACGTAATGGCTATTAGGCGCCTATGGTGGTGCTTTGAAAGCAATAGTGAACAAGATGGCTGTTATGTTTACTACCCGTTTGAGCACTTACTCGCCATTTTAAAAATTGAATCACATATTAATCAGAGTATTGTTATTGGAGAAGATTTAGGCGTTGTGCCGCCAGAGGTAAGGCAGGCTTTGGCATCTAGCGGTATTTTTTCTAACAGCTTATTTTATTTTGAAAAACAACACAGTGGTGAGTTTTTATCGACTGATGAGCTAGCAACACAGTGTTTGTTAATGATAGCCAATCATGACGTACCGCCTTTTACAGGTTGGTGGCAGCATGCTGATTTAAATATTAAGCAACAATACAAGCTTATTACTTGCAATGAATACGAGCAATTAAAGCAACAACGAATAGAAGAGCAACATAGGATACTACGATTTATTAATCGCCATACCAATACAACCGAGCTTCTATTACATAGTAATTCAGTCGAAGTATATAACGCACTAGCATTATGTTTGGCGGGTTCTCAATCGCGTTTATTTGCAATACAAATAGATGATTTAGATGAGCAGAAGTATCCGGTTAATATCCCCGGGACAGACAAAGAATATCCTAATTGGCGACGTGTATTAACGCATACCAGTGAAGAAATTTTTACCAAAAATGCCTCACTTTTAGCTGCTATCGATTCAATAAGGAAAGGTTAAATGAGCAGTACAACTAATGAAAATAGTTACGATGCACAGGTGCATGCATTAAATACAGGACGATTTAAAGACCCATTTAGCTTTTTAGGGGCACATAAAACGGATGCTGAGGTTGAAATTCGTTTTTACTTACCTTGTGCAATAAGTGTGAGTGTTACATTAAACAATAAAAGTATTAAGGCGCAGCGCTACCAACAAAGTGACTTATTTATAGTCAAAGTTGATGCGCTGCCCACTGCGCCATATGAATGCATTGCTCAGTACACAAATAGCAGCACTACCTTTTATGATGAATACAGCTTTGAAAGCACACTTGACGCAGAGGCAATGTATTTATTTAACGAAGGCAGCCTTGAACATGCGTACTCTCATTTTGGTGCACATTTTAGTACTCAACAAAATGTAGAGGGTGTGCGCTTTTGTGTATGGGCGCCTAATGCTGCAAGTGTCTCTATTATTGGTGAGTTTAATTTTTGGCAAGCTAATCGCCACTTTATGCGTTTTCATCCTGCAAGTGGTGTATGGGAGCTATTCGTACCAGGCCTTAAAGCCGACATGTGCTACAAATTTGCAATTACCGCCCAAAGTGGAGAAGTACTCGAAAAAGCTGACCCCTATGCATTTAAAATGCAACAAGCACCGGGTACTGCAAGTGTACTGCAGTATAAACCAGAACCTATAAAGCTTGGCGAGCAGGCACTTCAAAACAGACAAAAGCGTAATCATATTGATGCGCCAATTAGTATTTATGAAGTGCATTTAGGCTCATGGCAACGCGCTGAAAACAACCGCTATTTAAGTTACACAGAGCTTGCTGACAAACTGGTTAGCTACGCCCTTGAAATGAATTTTACTCACCTGCAACTTATGCCAATAAGTGAATACCCGTTTGATGGTTCGTGGGGGTATCAGCCTGTTGGTTTATTTGCACCTACCAGTCGTTTTGGCGATTACAACAGCTTTAAATACTTTGTAGAGCAATGCCACAAAGCTAATTTAGGTATTTTACTTGATTGGGTGCCTGGGCATTTTCCTAGCGATCCGCATGGCTTACATCGATTCGATGGCACCCATTTATATGAACATGCCGATAAGCGCCAAGGTTTTCATCCTGATTGGAATACCTACATTTATAACTACGACCGCCCTGAAGTTAAAAGCTTTTTGATTTCAAATGCTATGTATTGGTTACATCAATTTGGTTTAGATGGTCTGCGTGTAGATGCCGTAGCCTCTATGTTGTATTTAGATTACA
>NZ_AUTI01000181.1:0-14719 GCF_000497995.1 Pseudoalteromonas sp. TB25 | reverse complement strand
CGCGCAGCATCAGCTAGCGCCTTCACACGGCCGTGATATTTAAAGCCACTGCGATCAAAAGCAATCTTTTCGATGCCTTTGTCAGCCGCACGTTCAGCAACCGCTTTGCCAACTGCTTGCGCAGCTTCAACGTTACCGGTGCCTTTAACTGTTTCGCTAATAGCCTTTTCAACAGTAGAAGCAGCAGCCAGTACATTACCCTCAGCATTTACAACTTGAGCGTATATGTGACGTGGCGTGCGGTGGATAACAAGACGCGTTGTGCCTTGTTCAATATAATTTCTACGAGTGCGTTTAGCACGACGTAGACGAGCTGTTTTTTTATCCATCGTCTTACCTTACTTCTTCTTAGCCTCTTTACGGCGTACATTCTCATCTGAATAACGAACACCCTTACCTTTATAAGGCTCAGGTTTACGGTATGCACGAATGTTAGCAGCTGTTTGACCAACTAACTGCTTGTCTACGCCCTTAACTAGAACTTCTGTTTGGCTTGGAGTTTCAATCGTAATTCCTTCAGGAACTGCGAAATTAACTGGGTGTGAGAAGCCAAGAGTTAAATCTAATGTTTTACCCTTCGCTGCAGCACGGTAACCCACGCCTACTAACTGAAGTTTCTTCTCGTAACCTTCATGCGTACCAACAACCATGTTGTTGATTAGAGCGCGAGCAGTACCTGCTTGAGCCCATGCATTAGCTACGCCATCACGAGGTAAAGTAGTAATAACGTTGTCATTTACTTGAACTTCAACAGCGTTGTTGATTGTACGAGTAAGTTCACCGTTTTTGCCTTTAACTGTGATTTCCTGGCCTTTTAATGTAACTTCTACACCGGCAGGAACAGTAATTGGTGCCTTTGCTATGCGAGACATAGTTCCCCTCCGATTAAGCTACAAAACCAATGATTTCACCACCAACACCAGCACTACGTGCTGCGCGGTCTGTCATTAGGCCTTTAGAAGTTGATACGATAGCGATACCAAGACCACCCATTACCTTAGGTAATTGGTCACGTTTCTTATAGATACGTAAACCAGGGCGACTTACACGCTGGATATTTTCAATTACAGCTTTGCCTTCGAAGTACTTCAACTCGATAGAAAGCTCAGGTTTAGTTTCGCCGTTAACAGCGAAATCTACGATATAACCTTCGTCTTTTAGTACTTTAGCTAATGCTACTTTCAGCTTTGAAGTTGGCATCGTTACAGATACTTTCTTCGCTGATTGACCGTTACGAATTCGTGTGAACAAATCCGCGATAGGATCTTGCAAGCTCATAGTCTTACTCCCATGATTCTATTACCAGCTAGCCTTTTTAAGGCCAGGAATTTCACCGCGCATAGCTGCTTCGCGAACTTTAATACGGCTCATGCCGAATTTGCGAAGGAAACCATGTGGGCGGCCCGTAATGTTACAACGATTACGTTGACGTGCAGGGCTAGAATCACGTGGTAAAGCTTGTAGCTTAAGTACCGCGTCCCAACGATCATCTTCAGATGTGTTAACATCACTGATGATAGCTTTTAGTGCAGCGCGCTTTTCAGCGTACTGAGCAACTAGTTTTGTGCGCTTTGCTTCGCGCGCTTTCATAGAATTCTTTGCCATAACCCTACCCTTATTTCTTAAATGGGAAGTTAAACGCTTCTAACAACGCACGGCCTTCCTCATCAGATTTCGCAGAAGTAGTGATAGTAATATCCATACCGCGTACACGGTCTACTTTATCGTAATCGATTTCTGGGAAGATGATTTGTTCACGTACGCCCATGCTGTAGTTGCCACGTCCATCAAAAGACTTTGCACTTACGCCACGGAAGTCACGAATACGTGGGATAGCGATTGATACCAAACGCTCAAAAAAGTCCCACATACGCTCGCCGCGTAGGGTTACTTTACAACCAATCGGGTAGCCTTCACGCACTTTAAAGCCAGCAACAGATTTGCGTGCTTTAGTGATTAAAGGTTTCTGACCAGAGATTGCTGCTAGATCCGCTACTGCGTTATCTAAAATCTTCTTGTCAGCTAGGGCTTCGCCCACGCCCATATTCAATGTGATCTTTTCGATCTGAGGGACTTGCATGACAGAGCTGAAACCAAACTTCTCTTGAAGTTCAGCAACTACTTTGTCTTTATATACTTCATGCAGTTTCGCCATCATTCTACTCCAACTATTAGATAGTTTTACCAGTAGATTTAAAGATACGTAATTTCTTACCATCTTCAATCTTGAAACCTACACGATCAGCTTTACTCGTTTCCGAGTTGAAGATCGCAACGTTTGATGCATCCATAGATGCTTCTTTCTCAACAATGCCGCCAGCTTGGTTCAATTGTGGAACCGGCTTTTGGTGTTTCTTGATCAAGTTTATGCCTTCGACAAAGATTCGACCAGATTCAGTAACAACTGAAAGCACTTTTCCGCGCTTACCTTTGTCTTTACCTGCTAGTACGATTACTTCGTCATCACGACGTATTTTTGCTGCCATGATTGGCTCCTTACAGTACTTCTGGGGCTAGTGAAACGATTTTCATGAACTTATCATTACGAAGTTCGCGAGTCACAGGGCCGAAAATACGTGTACCAATTGGCTGTAAGTTATCATTTAAGATAACAGCAGCGTTGCTGTCAAAACGGATCAGAGAACCATCTGGACGGCGAACACCTTTTCTGGTACGCACAACTACCGCGTTTTTAACATCACCTTTCTTCACTTTACCGCGAGGAATAGCTTCTTTTACAGAAACTTTAATGATGTCGCCAATCGCTGCGTAGCGACGGTGAGAACCACCAAGGACTTTTATACACTGCACTTTGCGAGCGCCGCTGTTATCAGCAACTTCCAGCTGAGTTTGCATTTGGATCATGTTAATGACCTCCGGTGTAGTAATTACAACGTGTCTTAAATTTGTTTAAAATCAAGACATTTCGATTAAATCCCACTCAAAAACAAACGAGTTGTCTCTTAAGGGCGGGCAATTGTACCAGCATTGAGGGGGTAGCGATAGGTTATTTTTTAATTAATTTGGAGTGATGGGAAATTAAAGCTGAGTAATTACGGCTATGTAGCTATTTTACAGGTGGTTACAAAACAAACAAGGCACCTGTAATGTGCCTTGTTTGTTTAAAGTGTAATAAATTAACCAAATAAACCTTTTAATTTATCTTTAATTTTATCTTTTGCTTTGTCTTTGGCTTTTTCTTTTGCCTCATCGACCTTCTGCTTAGCTTCATCTTTGAGCGCATCACCAACATCTAGCTTTATACCTACATCGTGGAAAGGCCCTTTTATACGTAGTGGTATTTTAAAGCCAGTGCTGTCATCGGTAGTTCCCTGACCTTCGATAGATCCAACTATACCTGTAACCAAACGATAGTTGACCGTTGTTTGCGGTAAATCAACGTCGCCTTCACCTGATATTCTAATAAGTGGGCTGATAAGTGATAGGTCGGTATTTTTGCCAACGCCATTAGTAAAGTTAAAACTTCCAGTTAATGCTGAAAAATCTGTTTGCTCAGATTCTTCAAATCCGGTATCAAGCCCTTCAGATGCAGCACCAAAGTTACCTGAAATGAGTTCCTTACCTTTACGAACCATCTCAGCTATATTTGCACCTTTTACAGCTCCATCAGCAAACTCAAATCCAAGCTTTCCATTAAGCGCACCAATAAACGACTTTTGACTTTGGCCAGTTGTGTTTAGGTTCCAATTTAAAGACCCCTTACCCATTAGCTTGTCAAAACCTGCCGCATCCGTTAATAAAGGCTGTGCATCTATTCCAGCTAAGTCAAAGTTAGTTGATATTTTATAAGGTACTTGCTGTGCGTTTACATTGATAACGCCTTTACCTGACCCTTCATAAGCAGAAAAGCTATCTAGGCTTAGTTTTGCAACGCTATTTTTTAAAGCAACAGTAAATTGATTTGCGCCTAATTTAATATCATTTGCTTTTAATCCACTTGAACGAATCACTACATTTGCATCTAGTGAATTTAATGCACTTAAATCAATTTTAGTGTCATCCCATACTATTGGCTCTGCAGGTTTATCTTCTTGCTCTTCTGGCTCTTCTTGTTTTGCCACTGCTTCAGGTAGATACGGGTTTAAGTCAAGCATACCTAAATCAATATCAGCATTTACTGCTAAACGCTTACCTAGGTTAAGCTCGCTCTTACCTTTTATTTCTAATGCGTCTAACGTCGCAACTAAATCTTCTAGATTAAATTTCTCACCTAGTAGGTGCATTTTACCGTTTACACTAAATCCGTTAAATGCATTGTCTTTAGCGTCTAGCTCTATACCTTGCCATTTCGCAATACTTTTAACAGACTCACCGCTTAGTGCTAACTGACCTTTAATATCTTGGCCTTGCTTAGCTATGCTCCCTTCGAACGTTAAATCAACTAAACGAGAATCTAAGGTTTGTTTAACATTAAAAGTAGCACCTTCAATTGCTTTAGCAGGAGTATCTAATTTTATATCAAGATCAAAACGCTCTTGCATATAAGTAATACCCCCTTTTACTTCTAATGTTTTACGAAGTGAAGGAAGTAAAATAGCGAGTTCTAAATCGCTAATTTGTTGTTTGGCACCTGTTTGACCATCTAGATAAGTAAATGTGCCGCCATAAATAGCAACTTCACCCAACTCAATATCAAAGTTATCTGGAAGCTTTATCGCTTCACCTGATTGGCTCTGCTCTTTTGGTTGCTCTGCAACTGCATCAAACAACTGCCAATTGGCTTTACCATTTTTGTCGGTTTCTAATAGGATATTTGGTTCGTTTATAACAAACTTATCTAATTTAAACTCACCACCAAATAATGAAAACCAAGGTATGTGTACAGCAAGCTGTTTCATACTCGCCATATCGGCGCGCGAACCTGATTCCATATTTGCAAAATGCACGTCGTTAAGTTCTAACTTTAATGCAGGGAATACGCTAAGTGTTTTATCACCTTTAATGGTAAGAGTGCGCCCAGTTGTTTGTTCTACCTGCTGCGACACTTTGTTAAAAATAGTATCAGTAGGGATTAGAAACGGTGCGGCAAAAATTAGTGCTATACATAGTAAAAGTATTACACCTACAATTTTAAGTAAGGTTTTCATGATCGTCCTTTAAAACGTGCAAATAATGTTCTTATCATAGCGAGTGTTAGCCTTAAAATCATTGTCGTTCTGATAAAAAAGCTTTTTATTAGATATTACATTCTTATCCTGAATCGCCCCTGAAACATTTTGATACCTTTAGGTTACAAATAAATATTGACCCGGTGAAACCTTAAGGTTACATTGATACCCATAGGTTACAAAAAATAAATACTATCACAGGATGAATATTATGAAACAACAGGATATTAAAACTGAAGAAAAGTTTATGAGTCAAAATATATGGCTTAGTATAAGCACAGCCATGGTTTGTTTACTTCTCAATGTTTACTCACTAATAAAGCACGATAACGAAGGGTTATTATTTGTTGGATTGGGCGTTTCTTTTTATGTAGTTATAGTGATTATTTACCTCATTAAAGGGGGCTTTCCGTTAAAAATGTATTTTCAATACGCTTATAAAGATGAGTTTCTAAACACCATTGATACTAATGCCTATAAACATTTAAGTTTTGCATTTGTATTTTGCCTTCTTGGTGTTTTGTATAGTAACGATTCAATACCTAGCGATGTTTCGCATGCAAATATGGCAATGTTCTATCTAGGTATCATGCTCTTGGTATATGGCGCTTCATTACTTTGGCAAAATCGTGATTAGGAGAGGAAATGCAAAATAACATAGCAAAGTACCGAAAAGAAGCTGGGCTTTCACAACAAGAACTTGCTGATGCTATTAACGTGTCGCGCAAAACAATAAGTACCGTAGAAACAAACCGGTTTACCCCTTCGGTAATAATTGCTCTAAAAATAGCAAAGCATTTTAATACCTCAGTTGAAAGTCTCTTTGTACTAGATAAAAATGATTGATACATGTTAAAGCGTTAGTCTCATTCTATTAGCAAAAATACCGATTTAGCTACTTCAATTACAACGTATGGAGGACAGCGCTGTTGTTATTAGCGTAATTGCGCTAAAATGGACCAGCAAAAAAATATATATCTAAACCGGAGATTCTACAAGGCATGAAAAAACTGCTAATTTCACCGTCAAAAATGACGCTAGGCGAACAAGAAAATCAAATCTATCAGAACATTCTGAAGCAATCTTCAGAATTAAGCCTTAACCTTATGGCCGTGAAAGTAGAAAACCACCCTGATGATTTTTTACCTTGGTGTTACGAATTGCTAAGTGCAAGCAGAGATCGTATGAACTACGATTTACTAGAGCCGCAGCAATTACCAGTACTTAAGAAGCTACACGATCAGCTTATTTCAGCTATCAGCTTTTTACAGGTTAAAACTTTACGTATTGCTCCGTGGCCTGTAGTAAGTGTATTTGTAGAACAACACAAAGACGTTATTGCTCTTGATGAACAGCTTCGCTTAGTAGACTACATTAAAAGCATTCGTGAACAATCTCTTAAAGATATGATTCCTGAAGATTTACTTGCGTTTAGCGGTAAGCACATGGCATCACATGATCCAAGCACATACAACTTTGACGTTGAATGGTTTGCATCAACAAAAAGTGCGAAGAGCTTTCATCAAATGCTTGGCGATTTACCAGGTGCCTTTGACGATGCACTAGTAAATATTCCACTTGAAGGTGACATTACTCAATACGAATATCAACAATTTGTTGCTGCTTATTCAAAAATATTCACCGACAATAATGAAAAACCAACACTTGCGCCTGCAACACGACTGCTTGCAATGCGTCGCCCTGATATATTTACTCCGATCACAAACAATCGATTAGATGCATTATGCGGTGCCCTTGGTGTTTCTAAACTAAAAAATAGTGATTTTGAGCGTTACTGGCAAGATATTGTAAAAGGTATTCAAGCTATGTCATGGTACAAAATGGCTAAACCTAGTAATGGGTTAGAAGAACAATTAGTTGCTATTAAAGCACTAATCCCATGTTTCTTTCACTATGCTGATGCAAAAACACCAGATAACTCTAACTACATCAAACTGTTAAGTAAGCCTAAACGAACTACAACTACGACAGGTAAAACTCAGCGTAGAGGTAAAGAGTCTGCAGAAATTTTAGTAGACCGCGCACTTGCTGCTGACGATATTCCTGAGCACATTCGCAGTAAGCGCGATTCAATTGTGAGTGAAGTTCAAAAAGGTCGTAGTGTAAACGAAACAATTAGCCTTATGCGCACTATATTTGGCTAAAAACTTCTAATTTAGCCGTACTTTTATGGTGCGGCTAGGTTAATTTATGCACCAGCAGTGTGCGCAACATCTCCCTACATACCATATCTCTTCTCAATCTATAAAATACAAGCTCATGTTTTTAATGTATAAAAATAATTTTTAATAAAAAATAATGAAGCTGGCACATACAGTGCAATTATCTCGTTAGTTAAACAATAAAAAGCCGTCAGCCTAAAGGTTCCGAATACATAATAAAAACCTTGGCGAGCAAAAATCATATAACGGGAAATGGACATGCTAAAACTAAAAAAAACCATCGCTATAAGTGCTATAGCATTAATGGGCGCAACATCTTTAACGTCAACAGCCGTACATGCTGAAGTAACAGCAAACGCAGCGGCAACATCAAACTACTTATGGCGTGGTCAAGAGCAAACTGGGGGCGATGCAGCTATTTCAGGCGGTATTGATTACGCCAATGAATCGGGCTTTTATGCAGGTACTTGGGCTTCAAATGCATCGTGGGCAGATGAAATGACCTATGAGCTTGATTTATATGCAGGCTTTGGTGGCGACATTAACGAAAGCGTTAGCTATGATGTTGGCTATATTTATTACGCTTACCCAGATGCAGCTTCTGAAGCTGACGCAGATTTCTCTGAAATTTACGGTAGCATCAGTGTTGAAGGCTTTACATTTGGTGCTTCAGTACTTGCAACATCAGCTGCAAGTGGTGATGGTACAGACTTTGGTGATTCACTTTACCTGACAGCTGATTACGGTTTTGCTGTTGGCAGTAACGGCACTGAAATGGCACTTCACTTAGGCCACTACTCTGGTGACTTTATTGGCGATGATAATATCTTAGATTACGGTGTATCAATCTCGAAAGACGGTTTTACTTTTGGTTTGTCTGATACAGATATGGATGATTCAGATATTAAAGCTTACGTTGCTTATTCTGTAGACTTTAATTTATAAGAAAGAATGTGTTACTTGCTGCGACACGAAGGGCCTTTTGGCCCTTTTCTCGTTTTTGCACAAGACCCCTCACATCTGTTAACAAACCGTTACAATTGAATGAAAACAATACATACATTTTCCTTTATTCTATTACCTAGTCACTGGGCATTTATAACTGCCTAGCCATAAAATAGGTATAAAGGAATAATAATGAAATCACCTAACGCGTTTAGCGCCCTACTCGATATTTATATAAGTCCTAGTAAAGCTTTCAATGGTGTTGAACACGCCAAAGGTTGGTCATGGCTTGCTTTTATAGTCATGTCTTTAGTTTCAATGGCGAGTATTTATATTTTTTATTCCACTGTTGATATGCAGTTTTTGATTAATGAGCAAGTAGCAGCATCAACTATTGATGCGACGATTGGCGAGCAAAAAATGATTCGCCAAAGTATAGAGCAAAATGCAGAAGGCCAAATATGGTTTGGTTTGTTTGGCGGCGTAATTGCGCTGGCTATCATGAATGCATTAGTGGCACTTTATTATATGCTTGTGGCTAAACAAGATCCTGAATCAGAACATAGCTACGGAGCTTGGTATGGATTCGCTACCTGGACAATGATGCCAGTTGTTATTTCAAGCCTAGGAACAATTGCTCTTGTACTAAGTGCAAGTACAGATCAAATATCTCAACAAGCCGTATTTAGCTACGCATCTATTAACCAATTAATAATAGGACTTGAAATTGGCCATCCTTTTTATAGCTTATTAGAATCAATAAACTTATTTAGCTTTTGGAGCATTTCGCTGGGAATGATCGGCTTAAAATGCTGGACTAATTTTTCAACTAACAAAGCACTCCTATTCTCTGCTCTTCCTTCAATTATTATTTTTGGTATTTGGGCAATCATTGCAGCAAGTTAACTCTTAAGTGGAGGTAGATACTAGCTCCACATTACTTAATTCACGGATAGATAAAATGAAAAAAGCAATAATCATCACACTCGCTGTAGGCGCATTTATAGCCCTAATTGTGTCAAAGCAAATTTCTGGCGATGAAAAACAAGCCGAAGTAAATATTGCTCAAGTAGAGCTTGGCGACATTGCTGACTCAATAATGGCTTCAGGTAATTTAGTTTTTAATACACAAGTGCAATTACGCTCTGAAGTGACGGGCCGAGTAGATAAAATATTTGTTCAAGAAGGCCAAGGAGTTAAACAAGGCGATATGTTAATGCGCCTTGATACAACTGCCTTTGAATCAGAAGTTACCCGTAGTAAAGCAATCCTTCGCGCCACAGAAATTGAAATTAAACACAATAAAACACGCCTTGCTAACCTAGAGCGCCAACTTAAAAGACAAAAAGACTTATATGATGTCGGTTTAGGTAATCAAGAGAGCTACGAGAATATTGAAAGCGCACGCGATCTAGCTAAAATCGATATTGAATCACGAATAGAGTCGTACAACCAAGCACAAGCGTCACTACAAATTGCGCAAGATCGCTTAAGTAAAAGTGTATTTAGAGCTCCAATGAGCGGCTTGCTTGCATCTGTAAATATTAAAGAAGGTGAAACCGTTATAGCCGGTACTACTAATATTATTGGCTCTGATTTAATGCTAGTAGCCGATCCTAGCGCTATCTTAGCCGAGCTACGTGTGGATGAAACCGACATTGCGAGCATTAAGCTTAACCAAAAAGCGAATATTTATGCGGCCGCATACCCTAATAAACCATTTAGCGGCACAGTAATCAATATTGGTACTTCAGCTAAAAACCAAGCCGGCTCTCAAGGTTTATCGTTTAAAGTAAAAGTATTACTCGATACTACTGAGCGCCAGCTATATGCAGGAATGAGTTGTAGAGCAGAGATCGCAACAAGCATTGCCGAAAACGGTTTAAAACTTCCAATAGAAGCAATCCAAAAAGAAGACGATAAAACATTTGTATGGCGACTAAATAGTGATAACACCGTTAGCAAAATTGCCGTAACTGTTGGAATATCATCTGATATAGAACAAGCAATTACTGACGGCTTAAATGAGGGCGACAAAATAGTTATTGGCCCTGCGCGCCCAGTAAGTCTTCTGACTGAAGGTGATGTGGTAAAACTTAAATCAGATGCAGACAAGGAAGAAGCCTAATGTCTGCGGTAATCAAGCTAGAGCATATTAATAAACAATACAAAATGGGCTCAGAGGTATTTAAGGCACTTGATGATGTAAAAGTACATATAATGCAAAACGAATACGTGGCGATTATAGGACCTTCTGGTTCAGGCAAGTCGACCTTAATGAACTTATTAGGCTGTTTAGATACACCCAGCAGTGGCGAATACTACTTAAAAGATAAACTAGTAAAAAGTATGACCGAGACAGAGCTTGCTCATCAGCGTAATGAAAGTGTCGGGTTTATATTTCAAAGCTTTAACTTAATACCACGTGCAACCGCACTAGAAAATGTAATGCAGCCTTTAGTATATCGCTTTATTCCTAGTAAACAACGAAAGCAACAAGCTTTAGAAGCACTAAAGCGGGTAGGTCTCGGTGATAAAGTTAATCATTTATCTAGCCAACTATCGGGCGGGCAACGTCAACGTGTTGCGATTGCCCGCGCTTTAGTCACAAAACCACATATATTATTAGGAGATGAACCCACAGGTAATCTTGATAGTAAAACGACCCGCGAAATTATGGATTTGTTTGATGAGCTGCATAACGAAGGTCACACTATTATTTTAGTAACACATGAGCAAGAAATTGCCGATCATTGCCAACGCGTGATTCGTTTAGTGGACGGTAAAGTGGTAAGTGATGTAACTAAAGATGAAGGAATCAAGCAGCATGTTTAAATCAGCTCTTGCGATAATGGAAGGCACTAAGGCCGCTTTTTCAGCTATTAAAGCTAATGCAATGCGCAGCGCACTGACCTGTTTGGGCATTATTATTGGTGTTGCCGCCGTAGTTACTGTCGTTGCAGTAATGCAGGGTTTTACAAAGCAAATAAATGATCAACTTGCTGATATGTCGCCAGATGTAACAACAATAAAGCCTTACACTAGTATTGAACTCGAAATGGTTGGTAAAAATGCCAAGCTTACCTACGACGATTTTTTAGCTCTAAAGTCGCGTATAAAAGAAGCTGAAACGCTAACTGCCCTAATGTTTACCTGGCGCTTTTCGGGGGGAGCTGAGTATGGAAATAAAAGCCATTCATCGCGTGTTATCGGTACCGAGCAAGACTATCAAAAAGCGTATCGTACTTATCCTGAACTTGGTCGCTTTATTCGTGCTGAGGACGATGATAAGCGAAGAAGGGTCGCATTTATCGGCCCTTCAATCATAGAAAAACTAAACCTTCCTGAAAACCCAGTAGGTGAATATATAAAGCTAGGTGGTGAATGGTTTAGAATTATTGGCGTTGCTGAAAAACAAGGTAGCTTATTTGGTTTTGACCAAGACGATTACATTAATATTCCAATTAGTACCATGAGTGCTTTAGAAGGCGGAAGTACACAAACTAATGTGCAAATTATGTTTAGGTTAAATAAAGGTACTAACGAAGAACAAGTGCTTGCAAAAATCACTCGTGTATTGCGCCAACTACATAAACTAAAAGAGAAAGATGAAAACGACTTTGAATTTGAAACCGCTGAAAAATCTCGTGCTCAAATAGATAAATTTACCAGCAGTGCTACTGCTATTACTGCTGGTATTGTTGGCATTAGCTTACTTGTTGGCGGTATTGGTGTTATGAACATAATGCTAGTGTCGGTAACTGAACGCACACGCGTTATTGGTACATTAAAAGCACTAGGCGCAACACCTGGTTTTATTATGCTGCAGTTTTTAGTTGAAGCCGTTGTGCTTTCACTTTTTGGTGGTTTAATAGGACTCATTATAGGATATGGCGCCGCAGGGCTTATTTCGTTTTTAGTCCCAAGTATGCCTGATGCATACATACCAGTATGGGCTGTAATACTATCGTTCGGATTTACATCAATGATTGGGATTATATTTGGTTTAGCCCCTGCTATTAAAGCAGCAAGACTAAACCCTATAGATGCATTGCGTTACGAATAACTATTTTAAATAATTATTTAGCTTTAAATGGTACCTTATTACATTGTACTTCTACTGTTTTAGGGTACCAAGCTGGGCTAATTTGATTCACAACCACCTCAGCTAAACTATTAGTAAACGATTTATACGTATGAACGCTTTGCCACTCCCCTTGTGGGCAATGTTTTGTTAAATCTAACGGCTCTGATCCCTCGTACAACGCAAGTGCAAAATTATGATGCCACTGTGAGCTTTTTAGCGCTTTATTGCTTACTTTGCTCTGCATACCGTTATCAAAGTAAATATTTGTACACCCCGTTAAAATAATCAGTGTGCAACCGGCTGCAAATAGCTTGATGCTCATAATGTCTCCCCTAGTACTTGCTCTTGGCACCACACTTTAATGGTATGGGGCGAGTATATTCCAAGCGTAATTAAACTAAGCGCTCCATCACTAAACGTTTGTTGTGACTGCATTTGAATAACGGGTGTATTTGAACATATTTGTTTTACGTCTACCCGCTGCTCACCCACTAATCCCCATAAATAAAATGGGCGGCTATCTTCGTAATTAGCTTGGCTCGTTATTTTTGCTGTTGCCTGTGGCTGAATGGTTACCGCAGAACAAGCACTGAGGCTTAATGCTATCGCCCCTATTATTAATGGCTTCATACTCTTCCTTATAAACTAAATATCAGTAAGGTAACTTTATAAGAGAACATAAAATATTAGCGTAAAAAGCTGTGGGGAATATGTAGAAACGCTATGAAGTTTTATACAGTTTATTACACATAAAGGCCGCATAAATGCGGCCTTTAGAGTAGTCAGTTTAAGTGCTTAGTAAATAAATAGACTTTAAAACTTAGCTAAGTTGTTTTTACTGTCTTTATCGACCAGCTTAATGTAAGGATCAACCCCTGCAAATAATGGTTTTTCTTTTACTTTTAGCTCAATAGTATTATTACCAGATACTATTTGATGCTTTTGCGAGTAAATAACAAAGTCTTCAGCGAGTAAGTTTTCAGGGTCGTCGCTAAATAATGCAATATCAATTAGCTCATCGAGCGGCTGCTCAGTTTCTTCACCTTGTCCATCGGCATGCTGCTTAGTTGCTTCAACGCTCAGTGTTACTGTATAAAAACCTTCGCCATCAACATCATCTGTAACCGACACTTCTTTCATTTCAAGCTCATAAAGCGTTATATATTTAAACTGATCATCAATAAAACGCTGTTCAGCTTGTGTTGCATCTCGCTTTAAATAACTAAGTAAATCAAGTGTGGTTGGATATGGCGTTGATTGATATTTAAACTCATTCAAAAACGCTTTAAGTGCTGCATTTAAGCGTACTTCACCTAAACGATCATAAATCGCCATCATCGCAACTGAGCCTTTATTGTAATGAAGGTATTGTTGAGCCTGCGTTTTATATAGTGGCATTTCTTCAAAGGCTTCGCCAGTACGGCCCATTAAGTATTTATCTAACTCGTACTTTAAGAATTTACGGAGCTTCTCGGCGCCAAAGCGTTTTTTTAGCACCATAAGCGCACTGTACTGGGAAAGTGTTTCAGAAATAACAGCACTGCCCTCTACATTAGCCCCCGATACTTGATGCCCCCACCATTGGTGCGCAACTTCATGTGCGGTTACATAGTAAGGTAGGTCAACTTTACTCTCATCTCTTAGGTCTGTAATAAAACCAATACTTTCTGAGTAAGGTACCGTATTGGCAAAACTTTGCGCAAACGAGCGATACTTAGGAAATTCAATAATACGAAGCTGTCTATGCTGATACGGGCCAAAGGCTTGTGTGTAGTAATCTATTGAGTCTTGAACTGACTCAATCATGCGGTCAACATTCCATGTATGATCTTTGTGGTAGTACACCTCAATATTTACCCCATTATGCTCAACCTTTTTACTTTCAAGCTCTGCCGAAAGCACAGAGTAAAAGTTTATAATTGGAGCATCCATTTCATAAACAAAGGTGCGGCGTCCAGCTTTTACACTCTCACTTTTTAAGTAACCTGGAGTAATCGCAAATTGTGACTCATCGGTGGTTACCGTTGCCTTATAGTTTATAAACCCATTAGCAGGCCCAAACTCATTTTGCGTATAATAACGGCTGTCTTCTAGTTTATGTGCGCGCTCAAGTTCAGGTAACTCGTGCTTGCGGCGCTCATACTTATCGGCAATTTGAAAATACTTTTGATAACCAAAATTTGGTAATAATTCTCCATTATTTACAAATGTACCGTTGTGCACGAGTTGAGTATCAGATCTTCTATCAACAAAACCGTCGTGTTCACGAGAAACTGAGAGCTCGCCTTCTCGCACTTCATTGGGCATTAGCGGTTGTTCAAACTCAAACCATACCATGCCAAAATCGGTTAAACGCTCTACTATTTTTCCGCCCG